>JADLGX010000388.1 GCA_020849095.1 Candidatus Eiseniibacteriota bacterium | reverse complement strand
TACGCGACCGGCTGGTCGCTCGCGCCGTACGAGCTGCCCTCGGCCATCCTGCCCAACTGGGTGGGCTTCGGCGGCGGCACGTACTGGGGCGGCATGCCGTTCACCGACTACCCGAACACGTACCTGGGCGTGGTCGCCGTGCTGCTCGCGCTGCCCGCGTTCCTCGCCGGCGGCGCGCCGCGAGCGTTCGCGCTCGCGCTGGGGGCGTTCGCGCTGTTCGTGTCGTTCGGCAGCCACTCGCCGCTCTATGCCTGGATGTACGAGCACGTGCCGCAGTTCAACAAGTTCCGCATTCCCGTGATGATCGTGATCCTGCTGCAGCTGGCCATGGCGCTCGCCACCGCGTGGGGCTGGAGCGAGGTGATCGACCCGGACGGCAGGCGCCGTCCCGCGCTCGCGCGGCTGTGGTGGGTGACCGGCGCGGCCGTTGTGCTGGGCGGGCTCGTGGTGCTCGGCGGGGGAGAGGGCCTGCGCACGTGGTACGTGAACATGGCCACGTCGCTCAAGCCGCAGTTCCCGGCCGAGGCGGCCGCGATGGCGTTCCAGGGATTCACGGGCGACGCGCAGAAGGCGCTGCTCGCCGCGCTCGCGGTGGTGGCGCTCGCCATCTTCACCATGCGCGGCAAGATTCCCGCGGGCTTCGCCAGCATCATCGCGCTCGTGCTGCTGCTGGGCAGCGTGTGGCCCATCTCGAACCAGGTCATGGCGCCGGTGATCGGCGATCCGATCGTGCGCGACGCCGACACGGGCCGCGACGAGATCGTGGACTTTCTCGAGAAGCAGGGGACCTGGGGCAGCTTCCGCGTCGTGTATCCCGAGCTGCGCGACAACCGGCTCGCGGGCTTCGGCGTCGCGGTGCTCGGCGGCTACCACGCGGCCAAGCCCCAGCTCTACCAGGACCTCGTCACGCCGGGCAGCTCGGTCATCCTGAGCCCGCGCCTGTGGTCGCTGTGCAACGTGCGCTACTTGGCCCTCTCGCAGGCCATCCCCGCCGAGGGGCTGCCGCAGGCGCTCGGGCCGCTGGCCGCCTACTTCACGCCGGTGTTCGCCGGCGCGGCGGGCGGCGTGTACGAGTTCTCGCTCATGCTGCCGCGCGCCACCGTGGTGGATGCCTGGGCGGTGCTGCCCGACACCGGCGCGGCCGCGATCGACTCGGTCAGCTCGTCCACGCGGAACCCGGCCTCGTTCGCCTTCCTGTCGCGCGATCCCGGCTTTCCGTCGGGCGACGGCGCGGCGCCCGCGGGCACCGCGACCATCACCAAGTACGGCCTGCACGAAGTGGTCGTCGAGTCGGAGTCGAGCGGCCCGGCGATCGTCCGCCTGGCCGACCTGTGGTACCCGGACTGGAAGGCCAGCGTGGACGGCAAGCCGGCCGAGATCCTCCGGGCCGATCACGCGCTGCGCGCGGTCGCCGTTCCGGCGGGCAAGCACGTGGTCCGCTTCACGTACGAGAGCGCGGCGTTCCGCAACGGATTCACCCTTTCGATCGTGAGCGTGCTGATCGCGCTCGCGTTGCTGCTGGCCGGCGTGCTGTTGGGGCGGCGCGCGAAGGCCATGCCTGCCCCAGAGGCCGCGTGATGGAAAAGCTCGTCATCGTTCCCACCTACAACGAGCTCGAGAACATCGAGGAGCTGCTCACCAAGGTGCTCGCGCTTCCCTACGACCTTCACATCCTGATCGTGGACGACAACTCGCCCGACGGGACGGCGAACGTCGTGAAGGAGTGGCAGAAGAAGACCGACCGCGTGCACCTGCTGCAGCGCCCCGGCAAGATGGGGCTCGGCTCGGCGTACCGCGACGGCTTCCGCTACGCGCTCGCCAACGGCGCCGAGTACATCTTCGAGATGGACGCCGACTTCTCGCACGACCCGGCCGCGCTCGGCCAGTTCCTCGAGAACATCAAGGACGTGGACATCGTGCTGGGCAGCCGCTACCTGCACGGCGTCACGGTGGTGAACTGGCCGCTGAGCCGGCTCATCCTGTCGTACTCGGCCAACCTGTACTCGCGCATCGTCACCGGGCTGCCGCTGATGGACGCGACGGGCGGATTCAAGTGTTTCCGCCGCCGCGCGCTCGAGGGCATCAAGCTCGACCGCGTGAAGTCCGAGGGCTACTCGTTCCAGATCGAGATGTCGTTCCGCTGCTGGAAGCGCGGTTTCAAGATCAAGGAAATCCCGATCATCTTCGTGGACCGCCGGGCCGGGGTCTCCAAGATGAGCCGCAAGATCGTCTGGGAGGCGGCCTTCATGGTCTGGCGCCTCCGCCTTCTCGACCTGTTCGGCCGGTTGGAGTGATCCCCGTGATGAACCGACTCCGCTCGCTGCTGTTCGCGCTGGTGTTGCTCGCCGTTCCGGCCGCGGCGCATGCCGCGGGCGCCTGGTCCACCTACCTGCGCACGAACTCCTGCTCCGGCATCCTGGCGCTGGCGGACACCGTGTGGATGGCCTCGCCGGACGCCGGGCTGCTGTATCACGTGCGGTCCACGGGCGAGTTCGGGGCGTTCCATCGCACCCCGGGCGGGCTGGCCAGCAACGCGCTCTCCGCGCTCGCGTTCGACCGCTCGGGCCGTCTGTGGGTGGCGACGAGCGACAAGGGCGTCAGCCGGCTGAACGCCTCGCGCGAGACCTGGGACCTGGTGAACGCCTTCGACGGCGTGCCCTCGGACACGGTCAGCGTGCTGCGCGCCGACGGCGACACCATCTGGATCGGCACCCAGCGCGGCATCGCGCTGTGGGACGGATCGCAGGTGGCGGGCTCGGTTCCCGATCTCGGCACGCCCTCGCCGTTCCGCTCCGACGTGATCACCGGCATCGTGGTGCTGCGCGACTCGCTGTTCGTGTCCACCGGCGACGGCATCTACCTGGCGCGCCTTTCGCAGCAGCTCGCGACGTGGGTGAGCGTGGACGGCGGACTGCTCTCCACGGACGTGAAGTCGCTGGCCACCGACGGACGCGAGCTGTTCGCGCTCGCCGGCGGCGCCACGCACCGCTGGAGCATGACGTCCCACACGTGGGGTCTCGCGGGCGGGCAGGGCTCGGTGCGCCGGCTGTCCGACCGGTTCGGGCGCATCCACTCCAACTCCTCGAACGGCATCTACGAGTGGCGCACCAACCAGTGGGTCCTGCTCGCCGGCTCTCCGCCCTCGATCGGCAGCACCGACGGCGGCTACTCGTTCGCCACGGATCCGGCCGGGGTGATGTTCGCCTTCGGCGCCGGGGTGATGCTCCGGCAGGAGTCGCCGGCATGGATCGCGCTCACTCCGCCGGGCCCCGCGGGCAACAGCGTCCAGAACCTGCTCGTGGACGGCTCGAGGCTCTGGGTGAACACCTTTTCCGAGGGCGTGTCCCGCTTCGATGGGACGCAGTGGCGCAACTGGACGCCCACCGCGTGCGCCACGGACCGGGACACCACGTTCGCCAACCCCGAGTTCGCGTTCACGCTGCTGCGCGACCGTTCGGGGCGCAAGTGGACCGCGCACTGGGAGCAGGGCGTCGAACGCATCGACGACTCGGTGAATCCTCCGCTCTTCGAGCATGTGCTCAGCACGTGCGGCCTGCCGCAGGCCGACACGCTCTGCCGCCACAGCGACGGCTGGGCCTCCGCCGTGGACTCGTCGGGCTTCGTGTACATCGGCGGCGACACGCCCGACCGCGGCACGCTCGAGCCCATGGGCATCGACGTGTACGCGCAGGACGGAACGCACCGGATCGTGTGGAAGAGCACCAACGCCAATCTGGCCGACAACCAGGTTCGCGCGCTGTCGGTGAGCAAGGACGACGTGATGTGGGCGGGCTTCGCCAATCGCGGAGTCAGCTGGGCGCTGCTCGCGGGCACCGGGCCGGGCCGCGACACGCTGCCCACGTTCACGCCCGTGGTGGGCCTGGAGAACACGGACATCTTCGGGGTCGTGGCGCGCGGCGACTCCATCTGGGTGCTCACCGCCAGCAACCTGCGCCGCATCCGCCGCACCACGCGCGCGCTCGCGAGCCAGCTCGAGATCCCGGCCGGCCCCGCGCCGCGAGGCGCCGTGCGCCCGCTCGACGTGGCGCCCGACGGCACCGTGTGGGTGGGCACGTCGGACGGCGTGCGCATGTTCAAGCCGGGCGGCGGATTCGAGGACTTCAAGACCAGCAACTCGCCGCTCGCCAACAACGAGGTGCGCGCGGTCTGCGTCGATCCCGCGACCGGCGCGGTGTGGATCGGCACGGCCTCGGGGCTGAACCGCTACGACCCCAAGTACGTGGCCCCGGCGCCCCCGCAGCTGCAGTCGCTGCAGGTTCTGCTCTATCCGAATCCCCTCTCGCTGACGCGCATGGGCACCGAGCTCCGCCTGCGCGGCAACACGACGGCGTACTCGGGCGAGATCCTCGACCTCGGGGGGCGCGTGATCGCGAAGTTCGCGGCGGGCGCCAACGACCGGGTCATCTGGAACGGACGCGATCACGAGGGCCGGCTCGTGCAGCCGGGCGTCTACTTCGTGCACGCCCGCGGCGGCGGTCGCGAGACGATCGCGAAGACCGTCGTCCTGCGCTGACGCGGGACGGAACGAATGGACTCCATGGCCGCGCGCTGGCTCGACCGCGCGCCCGAGGGCTGGGCGGCGCTGGTCGCCGCCGACCCGCTGTCGTCACCCTCGCACCGGCCCGAGGTGGCGGCGGCCTTCGTCGCCGCGCTGCCGGGATTCGAGCAGCGGTTCGCGGCCGTCGAGCGTGACGGCCATCTGATCGGCGGCGCGCCCCTGCTGGTCGAGCGCCGGGGCGGAGCCCGCTGGCTGCACGCGCTGCCCATGCTGCTCAGTGCCGCGCCGATCGCGCGGGCCGGCGAACACGCCGAAGTGGACATGGCTGTCGCCACCGCCGTCGCGGACCTGGCCGCGGAACTCGGCGCCGCCGGGGGAGAGTGGGCGCTCTACCGGCCGGGCGCTCCGGTGGACGATGCGGCCTGCGAGCGCGTCGGGGGCGAGACGCGCTGGCTCGAGGCCTCGGTCGTGGACCTGGCCGGCGGCGTCGAGGCGGCGCTGCAGCGCGTCTCGCGCAAGCACCGCCAGGCCATGCGCGCCGCGCGCGAGCGCGGGCTGCGCTTTGCCGAGGAGCCCGCGGCGCTCGAGGGCGCGTACGCGCTGCACCTGGCGCAGTCGCGCGCGTGGGGCACCCATCGCGCGCTGCCGCTGCCGTTGTCGCGCGAACTGCTCGCCGCGGGCGGGCCGCAGCCGGCCGCGCGGCTGTTCACCATCCGCCGCCAGGGCGAGCTCGTGAGCGCGGCGCTGGCGCTGGACGGACCGCACGAGACGTTCGTGTGGTGGAGCGGAACGCATCTCGAGGGGCGGCGGTTGAACGCGTTTCCGCTGCTGCTCTGGGGCGTCGTGGAATGGGCGGCGGCCGCGGGGCGAGCGCGCGTGAACCTGGGCGCCAGCACCGGGCTGCAGATGGTGGCCTCGTTCAAGTCGTCCATGGGCGCCGAGAGCGTGCGCTATCCGGTGCGCTGGCTCGATGCGCGCCACGCCGGCGCGCCCGCGCGCGCGATCGGCTGGCTGCAGGGCCTGGTGCGGCGCGGACGCGAGCGCGGCGAGGAGCGCGCGTGAGGATCGCGACGCTGTCGAACGCCGCGGTCGTGCACACCGTGCGCTGGGTCGAGCACCTGCGCTCGCGCGGGCACGACGTGCGCGTGTGGTCGCTCGAGCCGGGCCCGGCGTCGCTCGGCGCGCGCGCGCTGCCCGTCGCGCCGCTGCCGGGATTCCTGCGCTACCCGCTCGCCACTCCGGCGCTGCGGCGCGATCTGCGCGAGTTCTCGCCCGACATCGTGGACGCGCACTACGTGCCCAACTACGGGCTCATCGGCGCGCTGTCGGGATGGCGGCCGCTGTCGGTGGCGGCGTGGGGCAGCGACCTGCTGGTGGCCGGGCCGCGCGACGTCCTGCAGCGCGCCCGCGCGAAGTACGTGCTGACACGCGCGGACCTCGTCGTCGCGGACAGCGGCAACCTGGCGGCGGCGGCCCTGGCGCTGGGCGCGCCGCGCCGGACGCTGCGCGCCATTCCGTGGGGCGTGGACCGCGAGCGGTTTGCCCCCGCGGGCGAGCGCGAGCGCGGCCTGCTGCTGAGCACGCGCATGCACGAAGCGGTCTACGACATTCCCGTGATCCTGCGCGGCGCGGCCGCGGTGATGGCGCGCCGCCCCGAGACGCGCCTCGTGATCGCGGGCGACGGCTCGCTGCTCGACGAGCACCGGCGGCTCGCGGCCGCGCTCCTGCCCGCGGGGCGGTACGAGTTCACGGGCCGCATCACGCCGGCGGTGATGGCGGGGCTGCTGGCTCGCGCCGAGGTCTACCTGTCCGCGTCGCTGTCGGACTCCACTTCGCTGTCGCTGCTCGAGGCCATGGCCGCCGGCGCGATTCCGGTGGTGAGCGACCTCGAGGGCAACCGCGAGTGGGTCGCCGACGGCGACGGCGCGCGCCTGTTCGCCTGCGGCGACGCCGCGGCCCTGGAGCGCGCGCTCGACGCGGCGCTGTCCGACTCTGCGTGGGCCTCGCTCGCGCGCGCGCGCAACGCGGCCGTCATCGAGGAGCGGGGCGACTGGCACCGGAACTTCGCGCGGATCGAAGCCGCCTTCGCCGCGCTCGCCGCGGGCCGGCCGCTGCCGCCCGACATCGGAGAGGTCGCGTGAACCGCCGCCTGCTGCTGATCGCGTACTTCTATCCGCCGCTCGCCGGCGGCGGGGTGCACCGCGTGCTGTCGTTCACGCGCTACCTGCCGCGGCACGGCTGGGACTGCACCGTGATCTGCGCGGGCGAGGAGGACTACTGGGTGCGCGACGAATCGCTCGCCGCCCGCGTGCCGCCCGAGACCGAGGTGATCCGGGTGCGCGGCGGGAGCGCGCTGTCCGCGCTGCTGCGCGCGCGCGGCGGCGCCGCCACCGGCCGGCGCAGCGGCAGCGCGTTCGCCGGGCTGCGCGCGCTGTCGGACTGGTGGCTGCTGCCCGACTCCTACACCGGCTGGTCGCGGCGCGCCGCCGTCGCGGCGGCCGCGAGGATCGAACGCGGCGGCGTGGACGCCGTGCTCACCACGTCGCCGCCCGACAGCGTCCACCTGGCCGGCGGCGGGCTCGCGAAGCGCTATTCGCTGCCGTGGGTCGCGGACTTTCGCGATCCCTGGATCGGGCTGCATTTTCGCCGGCCGCCCACGCCGTGGCATCGCGCGCGTCACGAGCGCCTCGAACGCGAGGTGCTCGAGCGGGCCGATCTCGTGCTGACCGCATCGCGCACGCACGCCGGGCGCATCGCCTCCTCCGGCGTGAAGGCCCGTCGCGTCGAGCACCTGCCCAACGGGTACGAGCCGGTGGCGGATGCGCCGGCGCCCGGCGCGACGGGCGCCTCGCCGCCGCATTTCCGGCTGTGCTTCACCGGCACGCTGTCGCTCATGGAGGATGCCGTCACGCTGCTCGAGGCGCTGCGCGAGTGGTTCGCGCGCAGCCCCGAGGCGCGCGGCCGGGTGCGCGTGACGCTCGCCGGTCCGTACGACACCGGCTACGAGGATCGCGCCCGCGCGCTCGGGCTGGCGGACGTCGTGGACTTTCCCGGCGCGCTGTCCCACGCCGAATCGCGCTCGCTGCAGCGGAGCGCGGACGTGCTGCTGCTGTGGAAGCCGCCGGGGGAGGGCTACGCCACGATGGTGCCGGGCAAGCTCTACGAGTACCTGGATTCGGCGCGGCCCATCGTCGCGCTGCTGCCGGCCGGCGACGAGGCGGCGGAACTGGTGCGCCGCGCCGGAGGGGCCATCGTCGAGCCCGGCGGGCGGTCCGCACTGGCGCGCGAACTCGAAACGCGGTACATGGCATGGTGCCGGACGGGGCGCGCAGCGGATGCGCGTCCGGATTGGCTCGACGAGCACGCCCGGCCGAACCTGGCGGCGAAGCTCGCCACGCACTTGCAGGGACTCACCGGAGGGAACCCGTGGTCCTCACGCTGAACGGCCCCGTCACGCGGGTCGAGAAGATCGGTCTTGGCGTCGCCATGGCGCTCGCGCTGGCGCTCATGTGGCAGGTGCGCCACTACGTGACCGACGACACGTTCATTCACCTGCAGTACGCCAAGCACCTCGCGGCGGGGCAGGGCTTCGTCTTCAATCACGGCGAGCACGTCTACGGCAGCACCAGTCCGCTGTGGGTGGCGCTCATCGCCGACGGCATCGCGCTCGGGCTCGACGGGCTGTGGACCGCGCGCGTGCTCGGCATGCTCGCGACGCTGTGGTCCGTGCTGCTGTTCTTCCAGCTCATGCGCCGCAACCTGCGCATGCCAGAACTGCGCGCGCTCGCCACGATCACGTGGGCGGGGCACGCGTGGATGGCGCGCTGGTCCCTGTCCGGAATGGAGACGCCGCTCGCCGTGGCGCTGGTGCTCGCCGGCTTCGTGGCGTTCACCGAAGGCAAGCAGTGGGGCTCGCGCCCGGTGCGAACGGGCGCGCTGTGGGCGCTCGCGGCGCTCACCCGTCCCGAGGCGGTGTTCCTGCTCGTGCTGTGGGCCGTGTTCCTCGTGGTGGACACCGACTCGCGGGAAGGGGTGCGCCGCCTGATCGCGGGGGCGCTGCCGCCCGTGCTCATCTACGGCGGCTGGCTGCTGTTCGCGCGGCTGTACTTCGGCACCTTCTGGCCCAACACGCTCTCGGCCAAGGTCGCGGGCGGGACGGGCTGGGCGTACCTGTTCGAGACGTTCATGCGCCAGATCAAGATCGTGGGCGCGACGGACGCCGCGCTCGCGGGCGCGATGGTGGCCGCCATGGCGTTCGGCGGCACGCGGCTGTGGCCGCGGCGCTTCCAGGCGCAGCGCCTGCTGCCGTGGGTGTGGGTGGGCATCGTGCCCGTGCTCTACGTGATGCGCGGCGTGCCCGTGCTGTCGCGCTACCTGGTGCCGCTCATGCCTGTGCTCGCGTGGCTGGCCTGGCGCGCGGTGGAGCGCTGGTGGGCGGGAGAGGAGCCCGCGCCGGATCTGCGCCGTGGCGCCGCGCTGCTCGGAGTGGGGCTCGCCTCGCTCGCGCTCGTACAGAACCTGCTCGTCTTCAACAACGTCGTGATGCCGCAGGTGACTTCGTTCAGCGCCGGGCTGCGCCAGAGCCTGATTCCCTGGGGCGAGTGGTTCGACCAGCACACGAAGCCCACGGCCACGATCGCCGCTCCCGACATCGGCGCGCTGGGGTACTTCAGCGAACGCCGGGTCGTGGACCTGGCCGGACTCGTGACGCCGGCCATGGTGCCGCTGCTCGACAAGGAGCAGCCCGAGGACCTGGTCGCCAACTTCTCGTTCGCCGCCGTCGCGCGCCCGGATTACCTGGTGGACCGTTCGGCGCGGGCGTACGACCTGCTCTCGCGCAGCCGTTTCGCCGCGGCGCTCACGCCCATCGGCAACGCTTCGGTGCCCAACCTGGGCGTCGCCCGGCCCGGCGCCGTCGTCTACTCGTTCTACCGCGTGGACTGGGCCGCCTACGACTCGCTCGGCGCGACGCGCTGAGCGGTCGTCCCTCCGAAGCACACTGCACGCCCGTGCAGCAATAAGAAATTCGATCCCTCCCCACTTTTTTCTTTGGAGCGCGAACCACGCGGCGTTACATTGCCTCGCGGTGGTGATTTTTGGGGAGCAAGGGGGAAACCCGGGAGAACCGGGGTTCCGATGGAGCGGGGGAGATGGCGACCTTCTACGGCACCGCGAACTACTCGATCGACGACAAGGGACGACTCGTCGTCCCCACTTCGTTGCGCGTGGTTCCGGGCCGCAAGACGCCGCTCTCGACCTTCGTTCTCGTGGGTGGACTCGACGGCTGCCTGTGGCTGTACGCCGAAGAGGATTGGACGCATTTCGAGGAACGGCTGCGCAAGATGTCCATGGGCACGAAGAAGCATCGTGACTTCGCGCGCGCGTTTCTCGTCGGAGCCAGCAAGGTGACGGTGGACAAGCAGGGACGCATCTCGATTCCATCGTCGCTCATGGGCCGTGCAGGCCTCGGCAAGGATGCCGTCCTGCACGGCCAAGTTGGACGAATCGAAATCTGGGCGCCGGAGAAGTTCGAAGCCTCCGTCGCTCCCTCTCAGGAACACCTGGACGCTCTCGCCGAAGAAGTGCTGGGAGACCTCTGATGGTCGCGCCGCTCGCCGCCCTGGACGCCCGCAAGACGATGGCCGTGAACCTCCAGTTCACGCGCGGCCGTCACGGCGCGGCCGCGCGGATCGAGCTGCACGACCGTCCGACCGGCCGCTTCGCGACCCTGGCGCTGCGCGGGTGGATCGACCTCTCGGCCGAGCGCCGCGTCGAGCAGACGCTGGACGATCTCGCCGGGCGTGGCGTCACCCAGCTGCTGGTGGACTGCTCGCAGCTTCGCCACATCGACTACCGCATGGTGCCCCGCCTGGTCGAGTCGCTCGGCCGTTTCGAGACGCGCGCCGGCTCGTACGCGCTGTGCGGCCTGAGCCGCTACCTGCGGGACCTGTTCCGTCTCGCCGGCTGCGACGCGCATCTTCGCAGCTGGCCTTCGGCCGCCGACGTGATGGCGGGCGGGGGCGCGCTGGCCGGAGCCCGTGGTGAGTGTGCGTCATGATCCGGTGCTGCTCCGCGAGACGCTCGGATTCCTTCTCGGCGGCGCCGGTCTCTACCTGGACGGCACGCTCGGGGACGGCGGCCATGCCTGCGCGGTGCTCGAAGCCGAGCCGCTCGCGCGCCTCCTCGGCAACGACCGCGACCACGGCTCTCTCGACTTCGCGCGCGCTCGCCTCGAGCGTTTCGGTGACCGCGTGACGCTCCATCACGGCACGTTCCGCGACCTGCCCCGGGCGCACGCGGCCGCGGGCGGCGAACTGTTCGCGGGCGCGCTGTTCGACTTCGGGCTGTCGTCCCGCCAGATCGACGATCCCGCGCGCGGCATCAGCTTCATGCACGACGGCCCGCTCGACCAGCGCATGGACGCCGGCTCCGGCCTGCCGCTCGACCAGAAGCTGGCGGTGGCGGACGAGGCCGAGGTGGCGCAGGCGCTGCGCGATTACGGCGACGTGCGCGGCGCCGGCCGGCTCGCCCGCGCGATCGTGGCCGCGGCCCGTGCCGGAGAGCTTTCGACCACGCGCGCGCTCGCCGCGCTCGTCGGCCGCGTCACCGGCGACAGCCGGCCCAAGTCGCTGGCGCCGGTGTTCCAGGCGCTGCGCATCTGGGTGAACGACGAAATGCGCGACATCGACGGAGCGCTCGCCTGGCTGCCGGACGCGATGCGCGACGGTGGAGTGGTGGTGACCCTGTCGTATCACTCCGGCGAGGATCGCCGGGTCAAGCACGCGCTGCGAGGTGTGCCGCGCGTGTCCGCATCACGCCGCCTTCCCGTCATGGACGACGAGAAGGCGGAAGGTCCGTGGGAGGAGCTGACGCGGAAGGTCGTCGTCCCCTCGATCGAAGAGCAGGATTCGAATCCGCGCGCACGAAGCGCGCGGCTCAGGGCGTTCCGGAGGAAGCCGCGATGACCAGGGATTGGGGCCGCACTTCACCTTCCTGGCGCGCACCGGACCAGAAGCGGTGGTTCCAGCCGAAGGCCGCGTTGATCGTGGTCTTCGTCCTGTGCGCCACGCTGCTCGAGGTCTGGCAGCACGCCACCGTTCAGGGCCTGAGTGTCGAAGTGGGCAAGGTGGCCGCCGACCTCAAGCATGCGAACGACCGCTGCGGATGGCTGCAGATGGAACTCGACCGCGCGAGCAGCCGCACGGCGCTGGGCCCGATGGCCGTCAGCGTCGGGCTGCGCCCGGTCGATCCCTCGCAGATCGTCTCGCTTCCCGAGGACTACCTGATCCCGCAGGATGCGCGCGCGGGTGAGGCGGGATCCTCGACGCTGCTCGCCTCGGCGGGCCGCGCACTCCAGTCTCTCGTGCCCGATGCCGCGGCACGCGGGCGCCACGTGAACTGAGAAACGGAACTTCCAGAAGAGGAAGCGTCCGGACGATGTGCCGGCCGCGCCTCAGCACCGCGCAAGTGGGTCCGGCGGTCTGCGTGAACCGTCGTTCCATGGAGGGAACAGTTGGCCCACAGGGAAATGCGCAAGAGTCGGGTGCTGGTGGCCGCGGCCGGCCTCTTATTTCTTCTCGTCTGCGTGTGGCTGCGCGTGGCGTTCCTGCAGACCGTCATGCACCCGCACTACATGGCGCGCGCCGCCGAGCGCCAGGAGAGCCGGGTCAAGCTCAACCCCCGGCGCGGTGACCTCCTCGACCGCCAGGGGCGCGTCCTCGCGCACGACCTGCAGACGTTCGAGATCGCCATCTACCGCCCGCAGATCAAGAGTGCCTCTTCCGTCGCCGCCAAGATGGCGCCCATTCTGGGTGTGGACCGGCGCAAGCTCGCCCGGCGCATCGAGGGCATGCGCGGCTACGCGTGGCTCGAGCACGACGTGGCTCCCGAAGCGGGGCGAAAGCTGCAGGCGCTGCGGCTCGAGGGAGTCGTGGTGCAGCCGCGCGCGTCGCGCGACTACCGGCTGGGCCCTGCGGCGTTCGAGATCCTCGGGCGCACCGATCGCGACAACGTCGGCGTGGACGGGATCGAGTACCAGTACGAATCCGATCTCGGCGGGCGCTCCGGCTGGGTGACCATGATCCGCGCCGGCGAGCGCCGCCTGATCAAGCTGCCGGGCGCCGAGACCCACCCCGCGCGCGACGGCTCCTCGCTGCAGCTCACGATCGACGCCGACCTGCAGTCCATCGTCGAGCACCACCTCGCCAGCGTCGTGGACTCGCTGGGCGCCACGCGCGGATTCGCCATCTTCCTGGACCCGTGGACGGGCGAGATCCTGGCCGCCGCCTGCGTGCCGCACCTGCCCGCGGGCCGCGCCAAGAACTGGACCTTCACCGACCAGTACGAGCCGGGCTCGACGTTCAAGGTGGTCGTGGCGGGCGCCGTGCTCGAGGAGAACCTCGCGCGGCCGGACGAGTATTTCGCCGCCTCGACTCACGGGGCCAAGGCCGAACTGCTGCCCGGCGTGTTCATCGGCGACGCGCACGGCCTGCCGGGCTACACGTTCTTCGGGGCGATCCAGAAATCGAGCAACATCGTGTGCGGCAAGCTGGGCATCCGCCTGGGCGCCGAGCGCCTGTACCGCTACTGCACGTCGCTCGGGTTCGGCAGCCTGACCGGCATCGAGTACCCGGGGGAGACCGGTGGCAAGCTCCGTCCGGTCGCCAACTGGCAGCCGCGCTCCACGCCGACCATCTCGATCGGGCAGGAGATCGCCGTCACGCCACTGCAGCTCGCGCTCGCGTACGCCGCCATCGCGAACGGCGGCGTGCTGATGGAGCCGCGCCTCGTGCGCGAGGTGCGCACGCCCGAAGGCAAGGTCGTTCGCCGCACGTCGCCGCAGCCGGTGCACCGCGTGTTCAGCGAGGGCACCACGATGACGCTGCGCGACATGATGTGCGCCGTCGTGGACAGCGGCACCGCGACCGCCGCGCGCATTCCCGGCATGCGGATCGCCGGCAAGACGGGCACCGCGCAGAAGGTGGATCCCGCGCTCAAGCGGTACGGAAGCAAGTACATGGCGTCGTTCGCCGGCTTCGCGCCCGCCGAGAACCCGCGCATCGTGGGCGTGGTCGTGATCGACGAGCCGCCCTCGCGCCTGCACTACGGCGGCCAGGTCGCCGCGCCGGTTTTCCGCGAAGTCGTGCTCGACCTGATGCGCCAGCCCAACAGCATGCTCGGCAGCACGGCGCGGTCCATCGCCATGCGCCCGCCCGAGGTTCCCGCCGTGACCGCTCCCGACCTGCGCCTGATGCCGCGGCGCGAGGCCGAGCGCCGGCTCGCCGATTTCGGACTGCATGCCCGCTTCGAGGGCTCGGGTCCGCGCGTTCTTTCCCAGTCACCCGCCGCCGGCCTTCCGGTCGAGCGCGGCGGTTCCGTCGTCGCCTGGCTCTCTCCTCCGCAGGACTCCGTCGGCCGCAGCATGCCGAACCTGTCCGGGCTTCCCATGCGTGAGGCGTTGCGCCGGCTTTCCCAGCGTCAGGTCCAGTCTCGCGTCTCGGGCAGTGGCTTCGTCGTCCGCCAGGAACCCGCACCCGGTACCCCGCTGCCCGTCGCGGGCGGCTGCCGCCTGTGGTGCGAAGTTCCCGAGTCGGTGGCGCGCAACCGCACGGGCGTGAACGCGGCTTCGGCGTCCATGAACCGGCCGTGATCCTGCAGCAGCTGCTCGCCGCGCTGCCCGGAGCCGTCGCGCACGGCCCGGTGGACGTGCCGGTGACCGGGCTCGCGCTGGACTCGCGCCGGGTGAGCGGCGGCCACGTGTTCTTCGCGCTCGCCGGCGTCAAGGCGGACGGCGCTCGCTTCGCCGAGGCCGCCGTCGCGGCCGGCGCCGTCGCGGTGGTGGGAGCGGCGGGCTCCGGCGTGCCGGGCGCCACGCACGTCGAGGTCGCCGAGCCGCGCCTGGCGCTCGCGCAGGCCGCGTGCGCGTGGAACGGCGATCCCTCGCGCGCGCTCAAGCTCGTGGCGGTGACGGGCACGAACGGCAAGACCACGACCACGTGGCTGCTCGAGTCCATCTTCGACGCGGCGTCGTGGAGCGCTGGCGTCATCGGCACGACGGGAGTGCGGATCGCCGGGGAGTCTCGCCCGAGCGCGTTCACCACGCCCGAATCTCCCGACCTGCAGTCCCTGCTGGCCGAGATGCGCGCGCGCGGCGTGACGGCGGTGGCGATGGAGGCGAGCAGCCATGCGCTCGCCCAGCGCCGCACGTGGGGGCTCGCGTGCGATGCCGCGGTCTTCACCAACCTCACGCAGGACCATCTGGACTACCACGGCACGATGGAGGCGTACCTCGACGCCAAGCTCATGCTGTTCGACGGGCGCAACGGTGGCGCGGCGAAGCCCTGCGCCGCGGTGCTCAACGCGGACGACCCGGCCGCGGATCGCGTGGCCGTGGCGGCGCGCCGGGGCGGCATGCGCCTCGTGCGCTTCGGCGCCGCGCCGAACGGCGACGTGCGGCTCGCGAGCGTCGAGCCCCGGCCGGGCGGCATGTGGCTGCACCTGGCGGTGCCCGGCGCGGCCGGCCTCGACGTGCAGCTGCCGATGCTCGGGCGCTTCAACGCGTGGAACGCGGCCGGCGCCTTCGCCGCCGCGCTGGCGCTGGGAGTGGACGGCGCGACGGCGGCGAACGGCCTGGAGAACTTTCGCGGCGTGCCCGGACGGCTCGAGCGCGTGGCGGCGGGGCAGGACTTCACCGTGGCCGTGGACTACGCGCACACGCCCGACGCGCTGGAGCGCGCGCTGGACGCCTGCCGAGAGCACACCCGCGGCCGGCTGCTGTGCGTGTTCGGCTGCGGTGGCGACCGCGACCGCGGCAAGCGTCCGCTGATGGGCGCGATCGCCGCGCGGCTCGCCGACCGCGCCTGGGTGACCAACGACAACCCGCGCAGCGAGCCGCCCGCGGCCATCGCGGCCGGGATCGTGGCCGGCGCGCCGGACGGCGGGCTGGTCACGATTCTCGACCGGCGCGACGCGATCGCCGCCGCGCTCTCCGAGGCGCGCACCGGCGACATCGTGCTGGTGGCGGGCAAGGGGCACGAGACCACGCAGACCATCGGCGCCGACGTGCTGCCGTTCGACGACCGCGCCGTGACGCGCGAGCTGCTGGGAGGGGGGCGATGAGCGGCCCGGCGGGGCAGCGGCCCATGGTGACGCTGGTGGAGCTGGCGCAGTGGGCCAAGGGCGACCTCGTCGTGCGCAGCGTCCCGTCCGATCCCCGGGCGCGCGAGGCGTTCCTCGTCAGCGGCATCACCGGGGCGAGCCTGGATTCGCGCGCGATCGAGCCGGGCATGTTGTTCGTGCCGCTGCCCGGCGCCAACGTGGACGGCCACGCCTACCTGGACGAGGCGTTCGCGCGCGGCGCCGGCGCCGCGCTCTGCGCGCGCGCCGTGCATCCGCTGATCGCGCACCACGACCTGGGCCCGATGATCGTGGTGAACGACGTGACGCAGGCGCTTCAGGACCTGGCCGCCGAGTACCGCAAGCGCTGGCCGGGGCTGCTCGTGGGCATCACCGGCAGCGCGGGCAAGACCACCACCAAGGAACTGGTCGCCGCCGCGTTCGCGACCGAGGCTCCCACGCTGCGGACGCAGGGCAACAAGAACAACCACTGGGGCGTGCCGCTCACGCTGCTGGGCCTGCGCGCCGAGCACCAGGTGGCGATCGTCGAGATGGGCATGAGCAACCCCGGCGAGATCGCCGCGCTGGCCGCGATCGCCGGTCCCACGGCCGCGGTGGTCACCAATGCCGGCAGCGCGCACCTCGAGGGCGTCGGCTCGCTGGAAGGCGTGGCGCGCGAGAAGGCCGCGCTGGTCCACGCGCTTCCCAAGGACGCGCCCGCGTTCGTCGGCGCCGACTCGCCGCTGCTGGTCGCGGCGGCGAGCGGGACGAAGGCCCGGGTCGTCACCTACGGATTCGACGCGAAGGCGCAGGTGCGCCCCGCGAAGTACCGGGACCTGGGCGCCGAAGGCTCGCGGATCGAGGTGAAGGGTTTTCCGCCGGTGCACCTGCGGCTCGTCGGCCGGCACATGGCGCAGAACGCGCTGGCCGCGATCGCGGTGGCGCTGCACTGGAAGCTCGACGGCGAGAAGGTGGCCGCCGCGCTCGAGGCGCACCGGCCGCTCGGCGGGCGCATGGAAGTGAAGCGCTCCGGCGGCGGGACGCTGCTGGTGGACTGCTACAACGCCAACCCCGACTCGACCGCCGCCGCGCTCGCCACGCTGGCCGGCTGGCCCGGGGCGCGGCGCCGGATCGCGCTGCTCGGGGACATGCGCGAACTGGGCTCGACCGCGGTGGAACTGCACCGCGAGGCGGGCGGCCGGGTGCGCGACGCCGAACTGTGGACGGTCGGCGCCCACGCGGGTGATTATGCGGAAGGGGCGAAGCGCGCCGGCGTGCCGGTGCGCGTTTTCGAAGACAAGGCCGCGGCATCGGCCGCGTTGCGCGAGGCGCTCGGTCCGGGCGTTCTCGTATTGCTGAAGGCATCCCGCGGGGCCGCGCTCGAGCAGGTGCTCGAGCGCCTCGACATGGAGAGCTGAAGACCGTGTTCTACGAGTGGATCTACCCGCTTCACGAATGGCCCGGACTGTCGGTGCTGAACGTCTTCCGCTACATCACGTTCCGCTCCGCCTACGCCGCCATCACCGCGCTCGCCATTTCGTACTGGTTCGGGCCCGTGATGATCGCGTGGCTGCGCAGCGTCAAGCTGGGCCAGAAGGTGCGCGCCGAGGGGCCGCAGTCCCACCTGGGCAAGGCCGGCACGCCGACCATGGGCGGGCTGCTCATCGTCACGTCGATCGTGGTGCCCTGCCTGCTGTGGGGCAACTTCCATTCGCGCCAGCTGTGGCTCGCGCTGCTCACCACCGTGTGGCTGGGCGGGCTCGGGTTCCTCGACGACTGGCTGCGCGTGGTGAAGAACTATCCCAAGGGGCTGCTCGGCCGCTACAAGCTGGTCGGCCAGGTGGCGATCGGCGCGCTCGTCGGGCTCATCCTCGTGGCCAATCCGGAGCCGGGGCTGTCCTCCACGGTGACCAACGTGCCGTTCCTGAAGCGCGCGTTCTTCGACTTCGGCTGGCTGTTCGTGCCGTTCGTGATCCTGGTGATCACCGGCGCCTCGAACGCGGTCAACCTCACCGACGGCCTCGACGGCCTCGCCTCGGGGCTGGTCGCCATCGCGGCGTTCGCGTTCGCCGGCATGGCGTACGTGAGCGGGCACGCCAAGTTCAGCGCGTACCTGAACATCACCCACCTGGTCTCGAGCGGGGAACTGACCGTGTTCTGTGCCGCCGTGGTGGGGGCCGCGCTGGGCTTCCTTTGGTACAACTGCCATCCCGCCGACGTGTTCATGGGCGACACCGGCTCGCTGGCGCTGGGCGGCGCGCTGGGCGTGGTCGCCGTGCTCATCAAGCGCGAGTTCTGGCTCGTGCTGGTGGGCGGCGTGTTCGTGGCAGAGGCGCTGTCCGTGATGATCCAGGTGACGTCGTTCAAGCTCACGGGCAAGCGAGTCTTCCGAATGTCGCCACTGCATCACCACTTCGAACTGATCGGCTGGGCGGAGTCGCGCGTCGTGCTGCGCTTCTACATCGTCGCCGCCCTGCTCGCGCTGCTTTCGCTCTCGACCTTCAAGCTCCAATGACCTTCGACCGCTGGAACCCGCCCCCCGGAAAACGTCCGCTGGTCGCCGGCGCCGCCCGCAGCGGCGTCGCCGCCGCGCGCCTGCTCGCGCGCCACGGCGCGCACGTGACGCTGTGCGACCGCCGCGAGGCAGGCGCGCTGCCCGAGGCGGCGCGCGCGCTCACCGCGGAAGGCGTCGCCCTCGCCGCGGGGACCGACGACCCCGCGCTCCTGGACGGCTGCGACCTGCTGGTGTGGAGCCCGGGCATCCCCGTGGATCACGCCCTGCTGGTGACCGCGCGCGAGCGCGGCATTCCCGTGATGGGTGAGCTCGAGCTGGGCTTCCTCGCGGCGAAGGCCCCGCTCCTGTGCATCACTGGCACCAACGGCAAGAGCACCACCACCGACCTGACCGGGGCGCTGCTGCGCGCGGCGGGGCGCGAGGTGGAGGTGTGCGGCAACATCGGCCGCGCCATGTGCGAAGTGGCCGAGGACGTGAGCGCTTCGGGGCTGCTCGTGGTCGAGGTGTCCAGCTTCCAGCTCGAGACGGTCACGAAGCTCAAGCCGTTCGTGGCGGCATGGCTCAACCTGACGCCCGATCATCTCGAGCGCCACGGCGACCTCGAGAACTACGCCGCCACGAAGGACCGGCTGTTCGCCATGCAGGACGAGGGCGACTACGCCGTCCGCAACGCCGACGATCCGCTCGTCGCCGCCCGGCGCTCCGGGCACGGGGCGCCGCTCGAGTTCTCGACCGTCCGTCCGGTGACCGAAGGGGCGTTCTTCGAGGATGGGCACCTGGTCACGGCGTGGCGCGGCGGGCGCGAGCGGCTCATGCCGCGCTCCGAGGTGCGCCTGAACGGGCCGCACAACCTGTCCAACGTGCTCGCCGCGCTCACCATCGTGATGCCGCTCGAACTGCCGCCCGACCTGCTGCGCGCCGCGCTGCGCGAGTACGGCGGCCTCGAGCACCGGCTCGAGCCGTCCGGCGAACTGGGCGAGGTGCGGTTCGTGAACGACTCCAAGGCCACCAACATCAGCTCGCTCGAGGTGGCGCTGCAGAGCTTCTCCGACCCGGTCGTCCTGATCGCCGGCGGGCGGGACAAGGGGCAGGATTTCGCCCCGATGGCCCCCCTGGTGCGCGAAAAGGTGCGTCACCTGGTGCTGATCGGCGAGGGCGCCGAGGGCATGGGGCGGGCCTGGGCCGGGGTGAGCGCCGAGCGCGCGGATTCCCTGCGCGAGGCGGTCGAAAAAGCGTACGCGGCGGCGCGGCCGTATGGCACAGTGCTGCTGTCTCCCGGGTGTGCTTCCTACGACATGTTCCGGGACTTCGAAGATCGTGGCCGCCGCTTCAAGGATGAAGTGGCCCGGCTGGTTTCATTGGCGCAGGGAGGCGCATCGACGTGAATCGCGGCGACCGCTGGATCATCTGGCTGGCCGCCATCCTGACGGCGTTCGGGGTGGTGATGGTGTACTCGGCCGGCTCGTTCGCGTCGTTCATCCATCATCAGGGTGGCAATTACTATCTCGAGCAGCAGCTCGTGCGCGTGGCCCTGGGCGGCGCGCTCATGTGGTTCTGCGCGAGCAAGCTGAGCCTGCGCTGGCTCGAGAACGTTTCACCGTGGGCGCTCGGCCTCACCTGCCTGCTGCTGCTGGCGGTGGTCGTCGTGGGGCACACGTCCAAGGGCGCGACGCGCTGGTTCCGGCTCGGCTCGGCTTCGCTCCAGCCCACCGAGCTCGCGCGCGTGGCCGCGGTGATCTTCATGGCCATGTGGCTCAAGCGCCGCCCGGTCGCCGAGCATGGTTTCTGGCGCGGGCTCGTGCCGCCCATGCTGATCCTGGCGGCCATTTCCGGACTCATCTTCAAGCAGCCCGCGCTCAGTTCGGCGGCGCTGCTGTTCGCCACGGGCTTCCTGATGATGTTCCTGTCCGGGGCCCCGATGCGTTACCTGCTGATCCCGGTCGGCGTCGGTGGGCTGGCCGTGGTCGGGGGAATCGCGACACATCCGTACCAGCTCAAGCGGATCGAGACGTTTCTCGACTTCGTGCTTCACGGCAAGATCGACGCGCAAGGCTCCGGCTACCAGATCAACCAGTCGCTGATCGCCATCGGTTCCGGTGGCATCTTCGGCCGCGGGCTCGGGGCGGGCTTCCAGAAGCTGCTGTCCCTGCCCGACGCTCACACCGACTTCATCTTCGCCATCATCGGCGAGGAGCTGGGGCTCATCGGAGCCACCGTGCTGCTCGTCGTGCTCGGACTTTTCCTGTGGCGGGGCATGCGCGTCACCGCGCGCTGCTCCGATCCGTTCGCTTGCCTGCTGGCGGGCGGGCTCACCGTGCAATTCGGGCTGTACGCGGCCGCGAACCTGATGGTCGCGACGAGCCTGATGCCCACGACGGGCCTGCCGTTGCCGTTCGTCTCGTACGGCGGTTCGGCGTTGCTGGTCAACCTCGCCGCCGCGGGCATCCTGTATCGCATCAGCGCGCTCAACGACGAGTCCGAGGCACTCACTCGGCAACGATGGGCGCGGGAGGGAGCATGAAGATCCTGATCGCGGGTGGTGGCACCGGAGGACACGTTTTTCCGGGTATCGCCGTCGCCGAGGAACTCCGCCGGGCGCGCCCGGAATGCCAGGTGGTGTTCGCGGGAACGCGGCGCGGCCTGGAGTCCCAGGCCGTTCCGGAAGCGGGATTCACGATCCGCTACCTGATGGGCAGCGGCTTCAACCGCCGGCGCTGGTGGACCTGGCCCGTCGCGGGCATCGTCAACCTGATCGGTTTCCTGCAGGCCATCGTGCTCGTGCTCATGGAGAACCCCGGCGTCGTGCTCGGCACCGGCGGCTACGTGAGCGCGCCGATTTCGTTCGCGGCCAAGCTGCTCGGCCGGCCACTCATCCTGCAGGAGCAGAACAGCCGGCCCGGGCTCGCCAACCGCATGCTCGCCCGCATCGCCGACGAGGTGCACCTGTCGTTCCTCGAGGCGCGCAGCCACTTCGCCCGCAAGGATCATCTCAAGGTGACGGGCAATCCGGTCCGCTCGCACATCCTGGCCGGGGACTCCGACGCGGCCATGCGCGAGTTCGGGCTCGATCCCGCCCGGCCGGTCGTGTTCGTGTTCGGCGGCAGCCTGGGCGCCACGCGCATCAACGAAGCCACCATCGAGACGCTGCGCGCGCTCCAGGGCCGGATCGCGCTGCAGGTGATCCTGCAGACGGGCCGCGCCGACTTCGACCGGGTCAAGGCCGTCGTGGACGCCGAGAAGCTGCCGGCCGTGGTGCTGCCGTTCGTGAAGAACATCCACATGGCTTACGCCGCGGCCGACCTGGTCGTGTGCCGCGCCGGCGCCATGACGCTCGCCGAGATCGCGGTGTGCGGCCTGCCGGCGATCCTGGTTCCTTACCCGTACGCGGCGCACAACCACCAGGAGGACAACGCCACCAACCTGGTGGACCGCGGCGCCGCCGTGCTGATCCTGGATTCCGAACTGACCGGCGAGCGGCTGGCGCGCGAAGTGGCGCACCTGCTGGCGGACAAGCAGGCGCTGTCGCGGATGAGCGCCAACGCGCGGCTGTTCGCGCGCCCCGACGCGGCGTCGCGCCTGGCGCTCACGCTGGTGCGCTGGGCCGAGGGCAAGGGCCACGCGGCGCCCGAGGAAAGCGCCGCCGGAGGGGGCCGCTAGTGTACGGGCGCACTCACCGCATCCACTTCATCGGCATCGGCGGCAGCGGCATGTCCGGGCTGGCCGAGGTGCTGCTCAACATGGGCTACTCGGTGGCGGGCAGCGACCTCAAGAGCAGCGAGGTGACCGACCGCATCGTGGCGCTGGGCGGCCGCGTGTTCACCGGGCACGCCGCCTCCAACGTCGAAGGCGCGCAGGTCGTGGTCTATTCGTCGGCCGTCGCCCCCGAAAATCCCGAGATGGTGGCCGCGCGGTCGGCGGGCGTTCCGGTGATCGCGCGCGCGGACATGCTCGCCGAACTCATGCGCATGAAGTACGGCGTCGCCGTGGGCGGCTCGCACGGCAAGACCACCACGACGTCCATGGTGGCCTCGGTCCTCAGCCGCGGCGGCATGGACCCGACCATCGTCGTCGGCGGCCGGCTGCGCGCGCTGGGCTCCAACGCCAAGCTCGGGCACGGCCGCTTCCTGGTGGCCGAGGCCGACGAGAGCGACGGCTCGTTCCTGCGGCTCGCGCCGGCGGTGACCGTGATCACGAACATCGACCGCGAGCACCTCGACCACTACGCCGACCTCGAGGAGATCCGCCAGGCGTTCGTCTACTTCGCCAACCGCGTGCCCTTCTACGGCGTGAGCGTGCTGTGCGTGGACGACGAGCACGTGCGCCAGATCCTGCCGCAGATCGCCAAGCGCACGCTGCTCTACGGCACGCGTCCCGAGGCCGAGGTGCGCGCGGCGAACGTGCAGCTGCTGCCCGAGGGCTCGCGCTTCGACGTCGTGGCCGCCGGCCAGACGCTGGGCTCGGTGTTTCTGCACGTGCCGGGGCGGCACAACGTGCTCAACTCGCTCGCCGCCGTCGCCGTGGGTCTCGAGCTGGAGATCGCGGTCGCGCACATCTCCGAGGCCCTGGACTCCTTCCGCGGAGTCGGGCGGCGCTTCGAGCTCCGCGGCGAGGCGCGCGGCGTTCGCGTCGTGGACGACTACGGGCATCACCCCACCGAGGTGGCCGCCACGCTCGGCGCCGCCAGGCAGCAGGGCGGGCGGGTGCTGGTGGTGTTCCAGCCGCACCGCTACTCGCGCACCGACGCGCTGCGCGAGGAGTTCGGGCGCTGCTTCGGCGACGCCGACCACGTGTGGGTGCTCGACGTGTACGCCGCCGGCGAGGCGCCCATCCCGGGCGTCACCGGCCGCACGGTGGTCGAGGCCGCGCACCTGCAGGGCGCCACGCACGTGGAGTTCGCCGCCGGCATGGCCGAGGCCGCACGGGCCGCGGCCGCCGCCGCCCGCGAGGGCGACGTCATCATCACGCTGGGCGCGGGCGACATCTCGCGGCTCGGCGACGAGATCCTGGGCCACCTGCGCGCCCCGGCGGGCGCCACGGGAGGGAGCCGAGCGTGAGCCACTACCAGGGACGGGCGCTGCAGCGGCCTTCGCGCCGCGAACGCCAGGGAGGCGCGGGCTGGGGACGGCAGGCGCTCCGCGTGCTGGCCGTGATGGTGGCGATGACCGCGCTGGCCATGCTGCCGTGGAAGGAAATGCGCCGGCGCCACGCCGTGGTCAAGGCCGTCCACGTGAAGGGGGTGCGCTACCTGGACCCCTCGCGCATCCGCAAGTACGCCGCCGTCACCGAGGGGCAGGACCTGCTCTCGCTCGACCTCGGCGCCGTGCGCCGCCGGGTCGAGGCCGACCCGCGCATTGGGCGCGCCGAAGTGCGCCACCACGGACTGCGCGGCATCGAAGTCGTCGTCCACGAGCGCATCCCCGCCCTGGTCGTCACCATGGGGGAGCCGTTCGAGGTGGACACCGCCGGCGTGCTGCTCGAGCCGCTGCAGCGCGGCGTCGTCGCCGACGTTCCGCTGCTCACGGGCGTGCGCACCGGCTCGGCGACGCCGGGCACGAAGATCCGCAGCGCGGGGATGCAGAGAGGACTCGCGTGGGCCGCCGTTTTGAGCGACAATGCGCTCCGTCTCGCAGGCCAGGTGTCGGAAGTGGACGTGTCGGAGTCGCGAACGACCCGGCTCGTCCTCATGAACGGAATCCGTGTCGTGGGACCGGCGTGGCCGGTCAGTGTCCGTCAGCTTTCCGGCTTGCGAGCGACGCTCCTCGATCTGCAGCGCAAGGGCATGATGCCCGGTGAGGTCGATGTGCGGATACCGGATCAGGTCATCGTGCGTGACACACAGCCGGCCGAACTCGTATCGGCCGAAGAGCCAGGCACCATCTGAGGCGCACCGCGGGAGGGAACCCCATGGCCCAGGCGACCAGGACATTCGTCGGACTCGACATCGGCACCACCAAGATCTCGTGCATCATCGCGGACCAAACGGCCGCCGGTGAGATGCGGGTCGTCGGTGTCGGCAACGCTCCCAGCGAGGGACTCCGGCGCGGCGTCGTCGTCGACCTCGACAAGACCGTGGCGAGCATCACGCGCTCGGTCGAAGAAGCCGAGCGCATGGCCGGCATCGAGGTGAAGGGCGTGTGGGCCGGCATCGCCGGGGACCACATCCGCAGCATCAACAGCCGCGGGGTCATCGCCGTCTCGCGCCGCGACAACGAAATCGCGGCCGCCGACGTGGACCGCGTGGTCGAAGCCGCCAAGGCGATCGCCATTCCGATGGACCGCGAGATCATTCACGTGATTCCGCAGGAGTTCATCGTGGATGACCAGGAGGGCATCAAGGACCCGGTCGGCATGAGCGGCGTGCGTCTCGAAGCGGAGATCCACATCATCACCGGAGCGGTGACCAGCGCCAAGAACATCTGCCGCGCGATCCAGCGCTCCGGCCTCAAGGTGTACGACCTGGTGCTCGAGCCGCTCGCCTCGGCGACCGCGGTGCTCGACCAGGACGAGCGCGACCTGGGCGTGGTGCTGCTCGACATCGGCGGCGGCACGACCGACGTGGCCGTGTTCCACGAGGGCTCGATCCGCCACACGGCGATCATCCCCTTCGGCGGCGCCAACGTGACGAGCGACATCGCCATCGGGCTGCGCACTCCCATGGACAAGGCGGAGACGCTCAAGATCCAGCACGGTTCCGCGCTCGCGTCGCGAGTGGGAGCCGACGAGACGCTGCAGGTGGCCTGCGTCGGCGGCCGCGCGGATCGCGAGATCTCGCGCCACGTGCTCGCGTCCATGATCGAGCCCCGCATGGAAGAGATCTTCATGCTCGCCAACAAGGAAGTCCGCAAGAACCACTTCGCCGAGCTGCTCGGCGGGGGAGTGGTCCTGACCGGCGGCACGTCGCTGCTGCCCGGCATCGCGGACCTCGCGGAGCAGGTTTTCGAGATGCCGGTGCGCCTGGGCATTCCGCGCGGGCTCGGCGGTCTCTCGGCCAATGTCGCGGATCCGCGGTTCTCCACGGGAGTGGGCCTGGTGCTGCACGCCGCCGGGCAGGACAGCGGCCGCGGGATGTTCTCGGAAGCCAACGGTGCCAAGCCCAAGACTCGTTTCGACCTGATCGGCTGGTTCGCCAGCAAGTTCTAAGCAACCGGTATCGCCGGGGCAGCAGCGGCCAGGATGGCCGCGAAGCCGGCACAAGGAGAGGTGCCCATGTCCATGTTCGAGCTCGAGATCGACCGCACGGCCCCCGCCCGTCTCAAGGTCATCGGTGTCGGCGGCGCCGGCAGCAACGCCGTGAATCGGATGATCGGCGCCGGGCTGCGCGGCGTGGATTTCATCTGCGCCAACACCGATATCCAGGCGCTCGCCCAGTCGCTCGCGCCCACGCGCATCCAGATCGGCGTCAACGCGACGCGCGGACTGGGCGCCGGTGGCGACCCCTCGCAGGGCCGCCGTTCGGCGGAAGAGGACGAGCAGGCGATCAGCGACGCGATCGGCGAGTCCGACATGGTGTTCGTGACGGCCGGCATGGGCGGTGGCACGGGCACGGGCGCCGCTCCCGTCGTGGCGCGCCTCGCGCGCCAGGCCGGCGCGCTCACGGTGGGCGTGGTCACGCGTCCGTTCGGTTTCGAGGGCAAGCGCCGCCAGCGCCAGGCCGAGGAAGGTCTCGAGGAGCTGCGCGCCGAGGTGGACACGCTGCTGGTGATCCCCAACGAGCGCCTGCTGAGCGTGGTCGAGCGCGGAACGCCGCTCTCCGAGGCGTTCGGCATCGCCGACGACGTGCTGCTCAAGGCCACCAAGGGCATCGCCGACCTGGTCACGATTCCCGGCCTGGTCAACGTGGACTTCGCCGACGTCAAGAGCATCATGGCCTCGCGCGGCAACGCGCTCATGGGCACCGGGCGCGGACGCGGCGAGAACCGCGCGATCGAGGCCGCGCAGGCGGCCGTCTCCAGCCCGCTGCTCGAGGATGTGTCGATCCACGGCGCCGAGGGCGTGCTGCTCAACATCACCGGCGGGCGCGACCTCAGCCTGCACGAGGTCAACGAAGCCTCCAAGGTGGTCACCGAGGCGGCGGGCGAGGATGCCAACATCATCTTCGGCGCGGTCATCGATCCGTCGCTCGACGGCGAGATCGTCGTGACGGTCGTCGCGACGGGCTTCGGGCTTCCGGCCAAGGAGATCCGCCTCGTCGAACGCGGCCGCGCGGCCAAGGCGGTCAACGACGACGGCGCGCACGACTACAACACCCCGGCGTGGAAGCGCCGCGAGGGCCGCACCCAGTGGGGACGCGGCGACTCGCGCGGCGAGTCGCTCGAGGTGCCGGCGTTCCTCCGTCGCCAGATGGACTAGGAGGGCGCCGTGAAGTTCCTCTCGTCCCTCGTGAAGTGGGGGCACACCCGCGGCTACAACGCGGGCATCCTCCACTACAACAAGGGTGAGTTCGCGCGCGCGGCCGAGTGCTTCGAGAGCGTGCTGCGCGAGGTGCGGGACGCGAACGATCCCGATCACTGCCTGGCGCTGGTCCACGCGGCGGAGGCGCGCGCCAATCTCGGGCTCGCCTTCTTCCACGCGGGCGACTTCGCGCGCGCCGAGAGCGAGTTCACGCGGGCGCTCGAGGAGAACCCCACCTTTCCCGACCTGCGCTACTTCCGGGCGCGCATCTACGAGCGCTCGGGCCGGATCGACGAGGCGATCGAGGATCTCGAGCGCGCGCTCGCCGAGCATCCGCACTACCTCGAAGGGCACCTGCTGCTCGCGGTGTGCCTGGGGCTGAAGGGCGAACGCGAACGCTCGGCCGCGCAGCTGGGCGAGGCGCTGTCGCTGGGCCTCGAGGCCCCGGAGTGGGTCACGCCGGCCGTCGCGCGCGACTGGACCGGCGAGCAGTGGCGCCGGCTGCTGCCGGACGTGGCGGCGCGCACCAACGGCGCGAGCGCCAAGCCGCTCGATCGCGCGCTCGCCCACCAGCAGGCGGGCGATCTCGCCGGCGCGATCGCGGAGCTGACGCGCGCGGTCGCCGAGAAGCCGAACTACGCGGACCTGCGCTGCCGCCTCGGCGGACTGCTGCTGGACGACAAGCGCGGGGAAGAGGCGCTCGCGCAGCTCAAGGTGGCGCTCGAGCTGAACCCGCGCTACCTCGAGGCGCGCATGCTGGCCGCGCGCTGCGAGCTCGAGAGCGGACGGGCCGCGGCGGCGGGCGCGCACATCGAAGAGGCGCTCGAGGCCAACCCGCAGTATCCCGACCTGCACTTCTGGCTGGCCGTGACGCGATTCCGCGCCGGCGACCTGGCCGCGGCCGTGGGCCCGCTCGAGAAGGCGGTCGAGCTGAATCGCCAGTTCGCCCGTGCCCAGCGCCTGCTCGGGCTGGTCTACCACGCGCTCGGGCGCTACGACGAGGCGTTGCGCGCGCTGCGGCGCGGGCTCACCCGCGATCGCGAGGTGCCGCAGACCGCGCTGATGGACGCGCAGCTGCTCTACGAGTCGGGCGACTTCGACGGCGCCGAGGCCGCGCTGCTGCGCGCGCTAGCCGTGAACCCCGGCTATCCCGACCTTCGCGCGCTGCTCGCGCGCATCCGCCGCTCGCAGGGCCGGCTCGAGGAGGCGGCCGCGGAATACCAGAAGGCGCTCGAATTGCGGCCCGAGTACGCCGCGGCGGCGCTCGAACGCGCGAGCGTGCTGCTGGAGATGCACCGCCTGCCCCAGGCCGAGGGAGTGCTTGCGGATCTGGTGCAGCGCCGGCCACGGTGGGCGGACGCGCACGCGCTGCTGGGCCGCTCGCGGCTCATGAAAGGCGAGCCCGCGGCCGCCGTCGCGCCGCTGCGCGCGGCGCTCGAGATCAATCCCGGATTCGCCGCTGCGCGCGCCGACCTGGGCTGGGCGCTGCTGCAGTCGGGCATGGCGCTCGAGGCCGACGAGCACTTCGCGCTGGCGCTCGAGATGGACCCCATGAACGCGCTGCCCCGGCAGCAGCTGGCGTGGCGGGACCTGCTCGCCACCTCGCGCGAGGACTGACCGTCGCGGCGGGCGCCCGCGCCCGGAACGAGAAAGCGGCCCGCACGCCGGAGGGCGAGCGGGCCGCTTTCTCGTTCTCGGGAAAGGCTCGCGATCAAGCCGCGGAGCTGACGGCCTTCCGGGTTCCGCGCACGGCCTTGGTGATCTTGTTGCTGCGAATGCAGCGCGTGCAGACCTTGACCTGCTTCGCCCTGCCATCCACCAGCGCGCGGACCGTCTGGATGTTGATGTTGAACGTACGCTTGGTGATGTTGTTGGCGTGGCTGACGTTCTGGCCAGCCATGCGCAGCTTGCCGCAGACGAAACACTTCGCCATGGAAGAAACTCCTCGAAATGAAGCCGCGCGTGCGGCGTCCCCGGGTGACACGGTGGGGCTGCACCCGCAGCGCACATCGGTCGTGAAAAGGCCGGGGCAATATACGGGAGGGCGCGGC
>JADLGX010000387.1 GCA_020849095.1 Candidatus Eiseniibacteriota bacterium | reverse complement strand
GCGTGCGTCCGTCGAGGGACTCGGCGCGGGCGCTCCCGCCCGCCAGCATCAGGCCCGCCGTCATCGCCAGCACCGCCACCGTCCGCGTGATCGTCATGGCGCTCCTCCTTCTCGGGGAAGCGGCCTCTCGTGCGGTCCCGCCGCCATGGCGGGCTGATCGAGTGGTGACCCTGCGCGAGTGCCGTTCCTGCGCACTTGGATACGGCCACACCCCCGGATGGTTGCCCGCGTCCGTCGTGCGGCGCGATCGACGTGACGAACGGCGCGAGTCGGGGGACGAACGGCCTGCGCCGTCGTGCACTCCGCCTGTTCGCTCCGAGGGATTGGGTCGTATCAACAGGAGACGCCTCAACCAGACGATTCCACCTGTTCCGGGAGCCCCACATGCGCCGGCCGCTCTTGCTGCTGCTTCGCTCATTTCCTCTTCTCTCGCTCGCGCTGGCGCCGGTCGCCTACGCCGACACGGTCTACCAGCCGCTTCCCTTTGCGCAGGACTGGTCGAACACCGCGCTCCTTGCTACCACCGACAACTGGACTTCCGTTCCCGGGATCCTCGGTCTCGGCGGACAGGGCATGGGCGTCACGTCGGGCGCCAACCCCGAGACCTTGCTGACGAGCGACGGAAGCTCCGGCCGGCTCGCCCCGAACCTGACCGACCCGCTGGGCGCGGTGACGAACGGCGTAGGTGAGTTCCAGCTGGCGGACCCGGTCGTGGCGCTCGCGGGCGAGGGCGGTGGTGGTGGCGGCGGTGGAGGCGGGGGTGGCGGGGGGTTCCGCGCCCCTCACCTGGTCCTTCGCCTGGACGCCACGGGTCGGCACACGATCGTGGTCTCTTACCGCCTGCGCGACCTCGAGGGCCCCGGTGGAACGGACGACGCGGTTCAACCCGTCGCACTTCAGTACCGCGTGGGCGGGTCGGGACTGTGGACGAATGTGCCGGCGGGGTTCGTGGCCGACGCCACCGACGGCCCGGGCCTGACCCAGGAGACGCTGGTGAGCGTCACGCTGCCCGCCGCGGCGAACTTCGCGAGCCAACTGCAGGTGCGCATCATCACCGCGAACGCGGTGGGCAACGACGAGTGGGTGGGCGTGGACGACATCTCGGTCACGGGCACGCTGTCGCAGTTCGAGGACGTGACGCCCTCGATTCTCGCGGGTGGTGGTGCCTTTCGCGGGGCGGCGTGGGGGTATCCGATCGACCTGCCGGCCTTCTACCGGGCACCGCAGTTGTTCGTGACGTCCGAGGGCACGGCCAACCGGTTGTTTCGCTACCTCGAGACCATCGACACCTGGACGGTCGATTCGAGCGCAGCTTTCGGCGGAGCAGGCTCGGGCAGGAGCGCCGTCTGGACCTCTCAGACCGAATATCAGACGCAGACCGTCGCCATCGCGGCGGCCGGGCAGCTGCGCTATGCGCGCGACAATGGCTTCTCCCAGTTCCTCTCGAGCACGCTCGTCGCGAACACGACGGCAGTCTGTCAGGCGTGGGCCGACTTCAATCAGGACGGGAACGCGGACCTGTTCGTGGCGGATTCCTCGGGTGCGAGCAGGATGTATGTGGGGACTTTCGGGGCGTTGAACAGCACCCTGATCGCTGTACCGGCGCCGGGGCTGCCGGCGGCCGGTGACGTTCGCGGCGCCGAGTGGGGAGACTTCGACGGTGACGGCGACCCCGACCTGCTGCTGGCGCGATTCGACCGGCCCAGCATCGTCGTGCGAAACCTCGGTGGCGGTGTGTTCGACAGCATCGGCTTCGGCGCGGTGGCGACCGGCTCGGCCATCGCCGCGACCTGGGCGGACTTCGACGAGGACGGCGATCTCGACGTGTTCCTCACGCGTGACGGCGCCTCGTGCCGACTGCTGCGGAACGACGGCGGGAGCTGGGCCGACGTGACGCCCCTGCCGCTGTCGGTGGCATCCGCATGGCGCGGCGCGGGGTGGGCGGACTTCGATCGCGACGGTGATCTGGACCTGTACACGGTACGGCTGGGCGGAACCGACGTGCTCCTGCGCAACGACGGAGCCTCGTGGACCGATTTCAGCGCGCCCCTGGGAAGTGCGCTCGCTTCGAGCGACGGGCTCGCCGTCACGTGGGCCGACTACGACGTGGATGGCGACCCGGACGTCTATGTGACCCGACAGGGCCGGGCCGCCACGCTCCTTCGCAATCGTGCGGCGGCTCCCGGAAACTGGATCCGGATCCTGCCGGTCGGGGCTCATGCCAACCGCACGGGGACCGGCATGCGCGTTCGCATCGTCGTCGGCGGTGTCTCGCACTCACGGACCATCTCGGGCGGCTCCGGCTCGCTCTCGCAGAACGAACCCGTTGCGCAGTTCGGCCTGGGCGCCGCCACGGTCGTGGACTCCGTCATCATCCACTGGCCGCTGAGCTCGTCGTCGGCCTTCGGGCCGGCGCCGTTCGTCAATGGCACGCTCCTCGTCGAGGAGGCGCCGCGCTACTTCCTCGCTTCGGAGCCCATTCCGACGACCACCTCCTATGGCGCCTCCTGGAGGGCGCGCGACTCCCAGACGAGCGGGGTCCAGAATCTCGTGCTGGACGGTCTCCACTACTACTACGGCGGGGACCCCGGGGAGGAGAGGCTGTTCGAGGACCCCGAGGGCATCACGACCCGGGGGCATTACCTGTGGGGGCACGTGCAGGGCGGGGCCGATCCCGCATGGGGGCTGCTCGTCGCGCCGAGTTTCGACGACTACGGCGGCGAGCCCGAGTTCAAGAAGGTGACGTCGGAGTTCGGCCCCACGCCCGAGCTGACCGACTCCTCGACGATCGCGTGGCAGTCCGAGAACGTCGTCGGGAACATCGGCGCGAGCTGGGTGGACTTCGATGGGGACGGAGATCTCGACGCGCATTTTCCCGGCGCGGGCGAAGGTTGCTTTCTGCTTCGGCGCGACGCGGGGACGTGGACCAACGCCACCCCGCCGTTGCTCGCCGCGGCCGACTCGTCGCTTCACGCCACGTGGGCCGACTTCGACGGCGACCGCGATCCCGACGTGCTTGTCGTCGGCTCGGGCAAGCGGCATCAGCTGATTCGCAACGACGGCGCCACCTGGACGGACGTGACACCGCCGGCGCTTCTGGCCGCGCCGGTGGCGACCTGGGGATGGGACGCGAGCTTCGCGGACTACGACGACGACGGTGATCTCGACCTGCTGATCTTCGATTCGAACGGCGCGCATCTCTACCAGCGCGACGGCGCGGATTGGGCCGAGGCGAACATCCCCGCGCTGGCCGCGCTCAGCGACTCGTGCGTCGGGGCCACGTGGTCCGATCTCGATCTCGACGGGGATCTCGACCTGTTCGTCGGTTCCAAAGCCAGCGGACGCGCCCGCCTGCTCTTCAACACGGGAAGCGGAGACTTCGAGGACGATACGCGCGTCCCGTTCCTGCGCCCGCTCGAGCCTGCCGCTCCGCCGGCGCTGGCGGACGTGGACCACGACGGCGATCCCGATCTCGTCGTTCCCGGCCGCTCCGAGGCGCGGTTCTACCGGAACGACCTCCGATCCAACGCACCGCTGTCCGGAAGCCACTGGTTCCACCTCGGCCTCATCGGTGTGGAGTCCAACCGCGACGGCATCGGCGCCCGCATCGAACTGGTCGCCGGTGGCAGGAAGCAGACGCGCATCGTGACGGGCGACATGGACTTCTGTTCGCAGAGCGCCTACCCGGTGATCTTTGGGCTCGGGAGCGCCACGGTGATCGATTCCATCCGCATCTCGTGGCCGAGCGGGGTGACGTTCGACACGACCGGCGTCGGGGTGCGCCAGAGCGTCGCGTGGCTCGAACGCCCGCGCGTCCTGGGAG
>JADLGX010000386.1 GCA_020849095.1 Candidatus Eiseniibacteriota bacterium | reverse complement strand
TTCACCTCGACGTCTTCCCAGCGGCGCCCGCGCGCTTCGGGATGGATGTCGATGCGTGGATGCCCGGCCAGCCAGCGGTTCCGCAGCGCGAGGGACTCGCGGCTCGTCGCCAGCCAGGCCAGCTTGCCTCGAAACTCCGGAATCTCCGCGAGCGCGCCGGCGCTGGTCCACGCCTCGGCCGGCGTTCCGCCCCAACTGGCATGCACGAGCCCGACCGGCACGCCGAGCGCCTGCTGCAGCGCGCGCCCGAAGAAGAACCCCGTCGCGCTGAAGGCGCTCGCACTCGAGCTCGTGCACTCGAGCCACTCGCCGGTGTAAGTGGATTCGGGCCGCGTCGAGAATGTCCGGCCCACGGTGAAGAAGCGCAGCGCCGGATTGCCGGCCGCCGCGATCGCCGCCGCCGAACCCTCGACCGGACTGCCCGGCGGCCAGCCCGACAGCGGCATCTCCATATTGGACTGCCCCGCGCAGATCCAGACCTCGCCCACGAGGACGTTGCGAAGGACCGCGATGGTGTCGGACGCGACCACCCGCACCTCGTACGGGCCCGGTTCGGCCGGAAGCGCCACGCGAACCTGCCAGCGGCCGTCCGCGCCGACCGTCGTGCTCGCGCCGCTCGCGCCCCAGCCGGGCTCGACGGAGACGCTCGTGCCGCTCGCGCCGGTGCCGTGGAAGTGGGCGGGTGCTCCGCGCTGCAGCACCATGTGGCTCGAGTAGAGCGGGGGCATGCGGAAGGGCGAGGCCCAGGCGGTCGGCGGCGCGGCGAAGCAGGCCAGCAGCGCCGCGAACAGCATGCCGCAACGCGACGACGCGGCGAGTGGGTGCGGCGTGTGGGCGAACGGAGTGGTCAAGAGCGGGGCCCTCACCGTGGGAGACGAGGAAGCGGACGCGCCAAGCTAGGCCCGTCCGGTGGCGCGCTCAAGCCTCGCGCCCCGCGCGGAGCACGGAGTGCTGGATGCCCTCCTCCCGGAGCCACGAAGACGAGAGCGGAGAGGCGAACCGCGGAGCGACGGAGTAGGGTGGGACAGCTGCTCAGCCCCCGAGGAGGACTCGAATGTCCGCCGCTCCCCCCGAGCGCGTCATGCAGGTCGCGATACCTCTCCTGAGCCTGTTCGCCGCGCTCCTCGTGACGTCGCCCGCGCGCGCCCAGGGTGTCCGCCCGGGCGAGCTGCTCGTCTACTACGGCTATCCCAGCGCCATCAATGCCACGTACTCGGTGCCCGCCGCGGCGGCCGAGTTCGCGCCGTACGACATCGTCGTCTGGGGCGACGGGCTCGACGATCCGGCGCATCCGGACCATTCGAACTCCGCCGCCATCCTGGCCGCGCCCGCCATGAACGCCACGCGCGTGTTCGGCTACGTGGACCTGGGAGTGATCACCCAGAACCTCTCCCAGTCCGCGATCGAACTGCGCATCTCGCGCTGGAAGCAGATGGGGACGAGCGGCGTGTTCCTGGACGATTTCGGGTACGACTACGGCACGACACGCTCACGCCAGAACGCGGCGGTCGCGTTCGCGCATTCACTGGGCATGCCGGTGATCGCAAATGCCTGGGTTCCCGGCGACGCGTTCTCTGCCGCCGTCCATCCCACGGGCAATCCCGGCGGCGCTCCGACCGCGCTCGGCGTCGGCGATCACTACCTCTACGAAAGCCACGGCATCCGCGAGGGCGCCCATGAGGCCGGGCCGGTGTGGACGATCAAATGCAGCCAGCTCGCCGCCTACCAGCAGGAGCTGGGGTTCGGCGTGCTGTCGGTGACCACCACGCTCACCGACGGAGCCGCGGGATTCGACGCGGAGGGCTTCGCCTACGCCTGGCACGCCGCCCAGATGGCGGGCCACGTGGCGACGGGCTGGGGAGAGTACGGTTTCTCGGCCTTCGGAAGCTCCAACAGCGTCGCTCCGTTCCGCGCCCGGCCCACGCTCGTGGCAGGAACGCTGTTCACGAGCGCGCTCGTTCACGACGGCGACCGCCACTGGCGCACGACCGATCTGGGGGTGCTGCGCCTGGACAGCGGCACTCACACCTGTTCTTTCCAGCCGGGCTTCTCCGCCGCCGGCGACCCGGCTCTCATGCCGGAGCTGCGTGTGACGCCCAACCCCGCTGCCCGTCAGGCACGCGCGGCCTTCGATCTCGTGCGTGGCGCTCGTGTTCGGCTGGTCGTTTTCGACCTCACCGGTCGATGCACGGCGACTCTCGCCGACCGAACGCTCCCGGCCGGCCGCCACGAGTTCCCCTGGGATCTCCGGGACGAGCGAGGAGCGCGGGTCGCTCCCGGCCTCTATTCTGGTCGCTCGAGCGCGACGGAAGTCGAGCCACGGCGCGCATGGTGGTTCCGCGCTAGGTGCCCCACCGAAACGAGAGTCCCCACGAACCGGAGTTCGCGGGGACTCTGTGTCACTTCGAGCGTGGAGCTACTTGAGATCGACGTTCTTGGGCAGCACTTCGGGGTTGAGCACGCGCAGCACGACGCGGCGGTCCCGCTTGAGCTGGTCCGCGTCGGTCGTGAGCGTGGTGCCCGCCTCGCCGTAGCCCTTTGCGGTCACCTGCGACGGGCTGAGCTTGGAGTTGTCCAACAGGTACTGGCGGACGGACTCGGCACGTGCCTGGCTCAGCCGCAGGTTGAACGCCTCGGAACCACGCGCATCGGTGTGCCCCTCGACCTCGATCTTGAGGTTGGGGAACTTGGCCAGCGCGGCGCCGGCCTCGTTGAGCGGAGCGCTGGACTCCGGCGCGAGCTTGGCGCTGCCCGTCTCGAAGTACACGTTCTCGAGCCGGATCTCGGCGCGGGCAGCCAGTTCCTGCTCGACGCGCGAAGGCGCGGGAGCGGGAGGCGGGGGAGTGAGCGCGGCCAGCTGGGCAGCCGAGCAGCCGTCGGCGTTCACGCTGACGCCGCGGGGCGTGCCGGGGCACTTGTCGCGCGAATCGATGACACCGTCACCGTCGCTGTCGTTGGGACAGCCGGAGGCATCGACGCTCGTGCCCTTGGGCGTGTTGGGGCAGCGGTCGGCGCTGTCCACGACGCCGTCCCCATCCGAGTCCGCGGGAGCGACAGCCGCGGCCACGGGCGGCTCGACGGCACGCGGCACCGAGTTGCCGAGCATGGTTCCCGGGCAACATCCGGCGAGTGTCATGGCGAACAGAGCAGCCGCCAGAAGGGAGAGGATCTTCATGAAGCCTCCTTGGTAGGGCGGACGCCCGAAGGGCGTCTTCCAAGTGGGGGAGCGACGCGTGCATCCTTGCGCACGATGCTGGGAGCCGGAGATGCGATTCCCGACCCACGAAGCACAGGGAAACTGCCCTGAAATGGAGTTTCCTGCAAGCACGGACACGATTGCAGCAGTCGCCACGAAGCCCCGTTCGCAACCCCGGGCGAAGTCAGGCCGTACTGCGCCCGCCCCCGAACGCTTCCCAAACCCGAGGATTCCCCATGAAGACGATCCAGCAGCAGGCCCGCCACGCCGGACTTCTCTACCTGCTGCTCGCGATCAGCGCGCCGTTGGGCTTGATGGTCGTCCCGGGCAGGATCATCGTCCGAAACGACGCGACGGCGACTGCCGACCACCTGCGCGCCTCGGAGTGGCTCGTGCGGCTCGGGATCGGGAGTGAACTGCTGCATCAGGCACTCGTGATCTTCGTGGTGATGGCGCTCTACCGGCTGTTCCGGGACGTGGACCGCCATCAGGCGCAGTTGCTCGTCATCCTGGGGGCGCTCGTTTCCGTCCCGATCATGTTCCTCAACGTGGTCAACCAGATCGCTGCGCTGACCCTGGTGAGCGGCACGCCATACCTGGACACGTTCGACAAGGGGCAGCTCGACACGCTCGCGTACCTCTTCATCCGGTTGCACAGCGCGGGAGTCCAGGTGGCCTCGGTCTTCTGGGGGCTGTGGCTGTTCCCGTTCGGTCGGCTGGCCATTCGGTCGGGGTTCATTCCACGCGTGTTCGGTTGGTTGCTGTACGCGGCGGGCGCCGCCTATCTGGTGGACTCGACCGCCGTGCTCTGCATTCCGGCATGGTCTCCGGCCATCGGACAGGTCACGGGCATCCTCATCATCGCGGAGGTGCCGATCATCTTCTGGCTGGCGATCGCGGGCGCCAATGGTCCGCGGGCCCAAGAGGCGCTTCCCGCCTGAAGCCGGCGCGGCTTCGCATTTCGCCCCCTGCGCCTTAGGCTGGCGGCGGAGGTGTGAAATGAAGGCCGTCCGGCCCGGGTTCGCAACCCTGCTGATCGCTTGCACGCTGTCGCTGCTCCTCGCATCGCCCTCGCGAGGAGATTCATCCGGCGACGCCGGCGACCCGGCGCGCAATGCGATCCGTGTCTACCAGCGCCACCTGTCGGCCATGCGCCACCTGCACTGCCGGTTCGCCCCGAGTTGCTCGCAGTTCGCCATCGAAGCGATCGAGCGCCATGGCATCGTGGAAGGCAGCGCGCGCGCCGCCGACCGCCTGATGCGCTGCAATCCCTCGTCGGATCCGCTCTACCGCCGCAACTCCGACGGACTGCTCGTGGACCCGGTGGAGGGTGGCGGCGGCGTGGGAGCCTCGGCGGTGCGGACGCCCGGGTGGCTGCTGATCGAGCGCGAACGCAGCGCGCCGCCCGTCCTGTCCGGGCTGTCCCCGGATCGGCGCACGCGGATCGACGAGGCTGTCGCATTCGCCGGTGTCCTCCAGCAGAGAGGGGACTGCGAACGCTGTTCCGCGGAGTACCAGCGCGCGGGCTTCCTCGCGGACACCGCGGCGGCGCACGCGTGGGCCTATGCGAACATCGCCGACTGTTACTTTCGCTCCGGCCAATGGTATTTCGCCGACCGCGCCTGCCTCACTGCTGCCATGCTGTCGAGCGAGCCCCGGCTGCGCTCGACCGTGGGGTTCATGGCCGCCGCCAGCCGGTTCAATTCCGGGGCCTATCGCGCGTGCGCGGTGCTGCTCGCCGACGCCGAGCTGGCGCAGGCGGAGCCGGCGCGCACCGCCACGCTCACCGGCCTGTGCGAGTTCGCCGCCGGTGACTGGACCGCCGCCGAGCGGTCGTTGCGGCGTGCGACGCTCGAGTTCGCCGACTCCGCGTCCGCCGCGCGCGCCGACCGCCTGGCCGGGTACGCGGCGAGCGGTCGGGCGTTGCCCACGCGCTCGCCGGGGGTCGCGGGCACGCTGTCGGCGCTGCTGCCCGGTTCGGGACAGGTCTACGCGGGTCGCGCGAAGGACGGATTGCGCCACCTGCTGTTCAACGCCGCCCTCGTTTACACGGTCGCTTCGCTCGCGTCGAACGAGCAGGTGCCTGCCTCCGTGATCGTGGGCAGCGTGGCGCTGCCGTTCTACATCGGCAACGTGCTCGGCGCACGGGAGGCCGCGCGCGCGCTCGGCACCCGGCATCGCCTGAGTCACCTGGAGCAGGCGATCGAGGACAGCGAGCGGTAACGCCCTGGTCGAAGCGGGCCCTGCGGCCCAGTTGACCTCGTGGGAGAGCGGCGAGAGCCTGCGGGCACTGGAGTCGGAACTCACACCCGGACGGCCGCCATGATCCAACCGCTGGACTACGAATCCGTGGGCTTCATCTCGGGGCTCGAAGTGCATCAGTTGCTCCACACCCGGGAAAAGCTCTTCTGCCGCTGCCCCGCCGGCATCTACACCACGACACACGACGGCGAGGTGCTGCGCCACATGCGCCCCACGCTGAGCGAACTGGGCGAGTATGACGGCACCGCGCTCATGGAGTTCAAGACGAAGAAGGAAATCGTCTACCTCCTGAACCAGCGCAACGTGTGCACGTACGAGATGGACGACACGCCGCCGTTCCTGGTGAACCAGGAGGCCATCGACATCACGATCCAGCTCTGCCTGATGATGCACATGGACGTGATCGACGAAGTGCACATCGCGCGCAAGCAGTACCTGGACGGCAGCATTCCCACCGGCTTCCAGCGCACGGCGATCATCGGAGTGAACGGCTGGCTGCCGTTCCGGGGCCGCCGGCTCACGGTGACGCACGTTTCGGTCGAAGAGGACTCCAGCCGTGAAGTGCGCAGCAAGGGCCACACGATCTGGTTCCGCACCGACCGCCTCGGCATGCCGCTGAGCGAGACCGTGACCGGGGCCGAGCTGCGCACGCCGGACGAAGTGCGCGACGCCATCCTGCTGTGCGGGCTGGTGGCGCGCTCCACCCGGCGGGTGCGCGTGGGCATCGGCGCCGCGCGCGAGGACGTCAACGTGAGCGTGCGCGGCGGCGACCGCGTGGAAATCAAGGGCGTGCCGCGCGCCGCCTACGCGGTCAAGCTTTCGCACAACGAGGCCCTGCGCCAGCTCAACCTGCTCGCGATCCGCGACGAGCTGCACCGCCGCGGGATTCGCGGGGCCGCGGACGTGCGCGCCGAATCGCACGACGTGAGCGACCAGCTCGCCGGCGTCGAGTGGGGGTTCGCGCGGCGCGCGCTGGAATCTGGCGGCCGCGTCTTCGCGGTGCGCGTCGCGGGCGTGCGCGGGCTGGCGCAGCACGCGACCCAGCCGGACCTGACCTTCCTCGACGAACTCGCCGGGCGCATCCGTATCATCGCGTGCCTCGACGACCTTCCCAACGTGCTCTCGCTGGCCGCGCTGCCGGACTTCGCGGGCCGGGTCGAGATGGTGGGGCGCCTTCGCAAGCGCGTGCAGCCGGGAGAGCAGGACGATGTCTTCCTGGTCGCGGGTCCAGAGGAGGACTGCCGCACGGCGGCGGAGGAGATCCGGCTGCGCTTCGTGGACGCGACGGCCGGTGTGCCGCGCGAGACGCGCAAGGCGCTGCCCGGCGGACTCACCACTTTCGAGCGCGTCCTGCCCGGGCCCGACCGCATGTATCCGGACACCGACTCGCCGCCCAGCCGCGTGACGGCCGATCGCGTCGCCGCGCTGCGCTCGCAGCTCCGGCCGGGGCCCTGGGAACGGCTGGCACGCTACGGCGGCTGGGGCGTTCCCGAGGAGACGTCGCGATTCCTCATCCGTCGCGGCGGAGCAGACGTGCTCGACGAGGTCGTGGCGCGAACGGGCGTGGACGGCCGCACGGCGGCGATCATGCTGGGCCAGCGTGCGCGCGCGCTCCATCGCGCGGGCGTCCCGGTCGGGAGGCTCGGCACGGCGGAGTGGGTGCAGGTTTTCGACCTGCACACCGACGGCCGGCTGCCCCGCGAGTGCATCGCCGCGGTCGCCGCGCACATGTCGCGACACCCGGGGCTCGCCGCCGCCGCCGCGGCGGCGGCGCTCGGCATCTCCCCGGTCACGCCGGAGCAGTGGCTTTCGACCCTCGAGGACCTGCGCGCGGGCGACTTTCCCGCCGGCCGGCGCCCCGCCGATCCCGAAGCCCGTGCCCGCTACCACACCGGTGTCGCCGTTCGTCACCTTCGCGGCCGGGCCCCGGCGAAGGACGTCGCGCTCACCCTGCGCGAGCGGCTCGCGCCCCAATCGAAGGAGACCGTTCGATGACCCTGCCCATCGCGGAACGAGCCGATCGCTTTCAGGGCTACCGCAGCCCGGCGAAGGAAGTGCTCGAGCGCTTCGGCATCGGAGTCTGGAGCGAGGTCGAGGTGACCAACGACCAGGGCTCGACCTTCACCGGCGTCATCCTGCCGCGCAGCGAGACGGCGGACCCGCTGCACGTGGTGCTCAAGATGACCAACGGCTACAACGTGGGCATCGCCGCCGACCGCATCACCGCCGCGCGCGAGGTGGGATACAAGCGCGCCGTTTACAAGATTCCGGAGAAGGAGTTCCCGGTGGACCCGGCCCTCAAGCGCGTGACGCTGCTGGGGACCGGAGGCACGATCGCGTCGCGCCTGGACTACCGGACCGGCGCCGTGATCCCGGCGTTCACGCCCGGCGAGCTCTATGGCGCCGTGCCGGAACTGGCGGACATCGCCAACCTGACGACCAAGAAGCTGTTCGGCGTGTTCAGCGAGAACATGGGCCCGGAGCAGTACATCGCGCTCGCCAAGGCGATCGGCGACGAAATCGCATCCGGAGTGGACGGCATCGTCATCGGGCACGGGACCGACACGATGGCGCACACCGGAGCGATCTTGTCGTTCATGGTGCAGGACTCGCCGGTGCCCATCGTCATCGTGGGCAGCCAGCGCAGTTCCGACCGTCCATCGTCGGACGCCGCGCTCAACCTGATCAACTCCGTGCGAGCGGCCGCCGAGTGCGACATCGCCGAGGTCATGCTCTGCATGTTCGGCCCGACCTCGGACAAGTACGACCTGCTGCACCGCGGCACCCGCTGCCGAAAGATGCACTCGAGCTACCGCAGCACGTTCCGCACCATCGGGGCCACGCCGCTCGCCATGGTGCATCCGCAACGCAACGCGGCGGGCTCGTACTTCACCTACCTGAGCGACGACATCAGCCGTCGCGACCCCACGCGAGTGCCGCGCATCACGCCCGTGTTCAACGAGCGGGTGACGATCCAGTACTACTATCCGAACTTCCAGCCCGACGTGATCGACGCGCTCGTGGACGCCGGGTACCGCGGCATCGTCATTGCCGGCACCGGGCTGGGTCACGTGAACAAGCCCCTGTACCCGGCGCTCAAGCGCGCCGTCGCCCGGGGCGTAACCGTGGTGATGACGGTGCAGACGCTGTGGGGCTACGCGCAGATGTACGTGTACGACACGGGCCGCGACCTGCTCGACCTGGGCGTCATTCCACTCGACAACATGCTTCCCGAGACCGCATTCATGAAGCTGTCGTGGGTGCTCGCGCAGACCGAGGACGCTTCCGTCATCCGGGAAATGATGTGCACTCCCGTCAATCACGAGACCACGCCGCGCGAGCCGCACAACGGCTACCTGATCCTGCAGGGCGGGCTGCCCGAAGTGGAAAAGTTCATCACCGGTCACTTGAAGTGAGGCGGAGGGCACGCGCGGTGCGATAGCGTGGCGGCGTCCTGCTGTCGGGTCCCGGATCCCGGAGGTCGCCATGCGCATGCTGCTCCGCCGCATCACCGCCCTGCTGCTCGCCTCGTTCGCGCTCGCCGCATCCCGCTCCCCGGTCCATGCCGCGGACTGGGAGATGACCAGCCTTCCCGCGGGATACGCGTACACGCTCAGCATGAACGCGGACGGTGACCTCTTCGCGTCCGGGGGCGGACCGCTCCGCGTGTCGCGCGACGACGGCGCGACATGGTCCGAGCTCGGTGCGTTCATGCAGCACTCGTTTCCCCGCACCATGGTCTTCTCGCCGGACGGGAACCTGTTCGCCTCCGACTTCGCGCTCGGGGTCTTCCGCTCGGCGGACGCCGGACTGAGCTGGTCCGCGCCGCTGGTCGAGGAAGGCTGCGACGGGCTCGGAGTGAACTCCGCGGGCGTGCTGTTCGCCGGGCTCACGTACATCGGGAACGGCCATGTGCATCGCTCCACCGACGGCGGCTCGACGTGGGAGGGAGTTCCGCTCCCGGGCGCGACGGGTGGGGGTCCGACCCGATGCTTCGGTTTCTCGAGCAACGGCGACGTCTACGCCGGCTCGCTGGACGGGTTCTTCCGCTCGACGGACGAGGGCTCGTCGTGGCAGGCCCGGAACTCAGGCCTGAGCGGTCGCGTCATCCGGTCGATGGCCGTGGCACCGAACCAGGAGATCTATGCCGTCACGTCGTTCATCTCCCAGCTGGACGGGCTGTATCGCTCTTCCGACCGCGGCGACTCGTGGCAGCGCGTCTCGCCGACGCCGTGGTACTTTTCGGCCATCCTGGGAACCTCGGACGGGAACCTGTACGCGACGGAGGATGATCGCGTGTACCGCTCCACCGACCGAGGGGTCGCCTGGACCAGCACGAGCACCGGGATCTCCGCCAACGAGAACCTCGGGTCGCTCCTCGTCACGCGAAGCGGCCGTCTGCTGGTGGGCGGATACCGCGTGTACCGGACCACGACGGCGGTCGCCGACGTCGGGCCGGCAGAGGTGGAGCCGGCGGGAATCCGGCTCGAGCAGAACTCGCCCAATCCGTTCCCTCAGTCCACGCGCATCTGCTTCACGCTCACGCGCGCCGCGCGCGTGGACCTGGCGGTGTTCGACCTGACGGGCCGGCGCGTCGCCACGCTGGCATCCGGCGCGCTCGAACCCCGCACGCACGCGGTCGTCTTCGATGCGACCGGCCTTCCGGCCGGCGCCTACCAGTACCGCCTGGCGGTGGACGGTGTCACGCAGATCAAACGCATGGTCGTCGTCCGCTGAGCGATAGGCGGCCCTGTCCGCGCCCCAAAAAACGAGAACCGGCCCCGCCGCGAGGCGGGACCGGTTTTTCGTTGCAGCAAAGATTACCGGTACAGGGACTTGACGCGGCCCCACGTGGTCGCCTGCGTCGGCGTCACGGAGAGCGGACCCACGACGA
>JADLGX010000385.1 GCA_020849095.1 Candidatus Eiseniibacteriota bacterium | reverse complement strand
GGTTGCGCGAGAAACGACCCGTTCTTCGAGAGGGAAGGCGCCGAGTGCGATGTCGAACGGGATGTGATTTTCGGTCTCGACGAGAAGACCCCTCCCCCGCATTGCGAGTTGGAGGGCATCCGGCCGGCGTGGTTTGTAACGAGCGAGAATAGGTTCGATGAACTCGACTTCGCGGCCCAAGCCCGTGATCAGCGTTACATCCGCATCCTGGGTGACGCGAGGTCGCCCCCAGCGTTGATAGGCGATACCACCAATGAAACAGAACTGCCAACCACGGGAGCGAAGGAATTCCTGCAGATCACCTGCAGCGGCGAGGAGCTTTCTCACGGCTGAGTCCTTTCGCGAAGTAGGCTTGCTGTTCAACAAGTCCCGACTCCAGCCTTCGCGGATGTCGCAGCAGCGCGGACTCAAATGCATCACTCAGGGCATCCATGGCCGCAGGGACGTCGATCTCCCGCAGTTCGTCCGTGAGGACGAGATCCAGGATGGGCCCGGCAATTTTCCAGTTCTGAACGAAGCCCGCATTGGACGTGTCCATGAGGTCACCCAGCCAGATTATACCAGAACAAACGCGCAGCCGACACACGAATGTAGGGCATTCGCACGGGTGTAGCACAAGGAGGTGGCATAGCGACCCTCCGCCGTGTTTTCTCCGCGGCCGAGGGCGGCTGGGCCACCCCTTTAGCATAGTTTGTGCAATACCCGGAGGGGCACATAATGCAACGAGGCACCCGGCTGCACCGGGCACCTCGTCGTGTCGATCCTGGATAGCCCGCGGGACGATGCCCGTGGACTGGGTTTGTCGTTTAGGCCCGCGGATGAGCCTGGTCGTAGGCCTGCTTCATCCGGGCGGCGGTCACGTGCGTGTAGATCTGCGTCGTGCTCAGCGACTGGTGGCCCAGGAGTTCCTGGACGGCCCGCAGGTCGGCGCCGCGGTTGAGCATGTGGGTGGCGAAGCTGTGCCGCAGCGTGTGCGGGCTGATCGCCGGGTCCAGGCCGCAGATGGCCAGGTACTTGTCCAGCTTGCGCCGGACGCTTCGCGTGCTGAGACGCTGGCCGTGCTTGTTGACGAACGTCGCTTCCTGGTTGAACGAGGCCGCACGCGGGTCGGCTCGTCGCAGTTCCATATATCGCTTGATCCACGCCAGGGCGGTGGGCGAGATCGGCGTAATGCGCTCTTTCTTGCCCTTGCCGCGGATGTGGAGGGCTTCGCCGACGAAATCGATGTCGGTCAGGTTCAAGTCCACAAGTTCGCTGACGCGCACGCCGGTGCTGTACATGGTCTCGAGCATGGCCCGGTCGCGACAGCCCAGCGTGGAGCCGACGTCAGGCGTCTCCAGCAGCTTGCGGACCTCGTGTTCCTCGAGGTACTTGGGCAGGCGCTTGTCCTGCTTGGGCGTGCGGATGGTCGAGAGCGGGTTGCCCTTCACGTAGCCGCGCTTCATGCAGAACTTGTAGAAGCTCCGAAGCGTGGCCAGCTTGCGCGCCACCGTGGACTTCGAGTAGTTCTGGCCGCCGAGGAACGACAGGAAGGACTTGATCTGCTCGGAATCCACCTCGCGCAGTTTCTGCGAAACCGCGGGGTCGAGTTCGAGCGCGACGTCCCCGAGTGCCGATGCCCCCGACGAACCGCCCGCCTGCGACGCCACAGCCGCGCCGCTTACGGCGAAGCTCTGGCCTGCCGCGGCCCGTTCCATTTGTCCCCCGAGGAACGCACAGAACTGGGCGAGGTCCGCCGCGTAGCACTTCGCCGTATGGGGCGAGAAGTGCCGCTCGAACCGCAGGTAGTTCAGGAACTCGTCAATCAATGGGTATGGAGTCATTAGCGCAACTTACTTCGGCGAATGTACCCACCTCGAGGGGATCCTGGTCTTGGATCCCGGCAGCGCCCCGCCCCGCGGGGAGGAACACGCTACCTGGCGATCTGATCGAGCTCCGTCTCCAACCGCCGTCCCATCTGAAAACTGAGCACGGCCGCGTCAAACCAGTCGAACGGACGGGTTTCATCCGCGGCCAGTTCTGCGAAGGCGTCGATCACCTTCGCTTCCTGCCCAGGTTGGTATCGGAAGACGAAACGCTCGTCTCCTTTTACCAGAGATAGCTGACGTATAACGTTCACGGCATCCCTACCCTTCATGCGTCAGGCTCGCGACTTCCCCGCCACCGTTCATCAGCGCCCGCACCGTCGCGTGGCAGCAAAACCTCATGAAATGCTGCTGGCTCACCAGGTACAGCTTCCAGCCATAGGGGCTTTCAAGGCCCTCCCGGCCGGCGGCGAATTCCCTCACTTCGTCGGCGACCCCTCCGTGGGAGGCGTCGAAGACTCTTTGGGTCTGGGCGAGCAGGCCGGCCGGAGCAGCCGGACCGGCTTGGCCCGAAAGGCCGGCCTCGCGGCTAAGCGCGACGGGGTCCACGCGCCGGAGGCCTTCCCCAGCTCGCTTTCCATACAGTTGACCGGTGATGCCGATGCTCGGCGGTTCGTGAGGATCATATTCCGTCACCGAGAAAACAAGGATCGCATCCACACCCAGCAGCCGCGTCAGCTCCAGCGCATGCTCCGGTGACGTTACCCCCGAGGCTCCCTGGGCGGACAAAGCCGCCAGGACCCGGCTCACCGGAACCACGCTGATCCCTTCCGCGAAGCTCAACTCCACGGCCATCGCATCAGCAACGCGGTTCGTGTCGAACTCCAGCGAACCACTCTGGTTCAGCGCCGGAGCGACCGCGATCGTCATCCGCCCGAGGTGCGGGTTGGCGATGACCAGCTCAGGCCGCTGCTGCTGCGATCGCTGGCAACCAGCCGTCATCACCGCTACAAGCACCGTCGCAGGCCACATCCCGCCGCGGACCGGAACAAACGCCAGGGACTTTCGCCCTGCAGGACCGCTCTTCTGCTTCATGGTCATCCTGACCCCTCGAGTCCGGCCCGCTGCGGCGGCGACCGCGTGCAGACCATCCCGTCAGGCCCCTGCCCTCATGGCACGGGCGCACACCAGCGACACTGTCATCGGAAATTCGCCAACGTCTCTTTTCTTCCTCGCGGCGGTTTCTGCTCCTCACTCCTTCGCAGCAGCACCACCGGGCTCCTCGATGATCGTCGTAGCCATGCTCTCGCTCGTCTTCTCGGACCCCGCCACCGAGCCCGGATCGAGGTTCGCCTCCGGAACCAGCGACCACACGTTCTCGCTCCCCGCGCGCCCCGACGTGAAATAGATCGTCCCGTCCGGCGAAAACGTCGGACCGAAGTTGGCCGACTGCCCGTCCGTCAGCCGCGTTCGGCCGCGACCGTCGGCACGCATCATCCACACGTCCGAGATCCCCGAGACCATCGCACGCCCGTCGATCG
>JADLGX010000384.1 GCA_020849095.1 Candidatus Eiseniibacteriota bacterium | reverse complement strand
CCGTTGAACCAGCGCGACTGGCCGTACGGCTGGTAGCCCGCGGCGCGCAACGACTCGACGTAGTTCGGATCGAGCGGCAGGTCGAGGTAGTCCACCAGGGGACTCACGCCCGCCCATTCGCGCCGCGCGCGGTTCGCGGGCGACAGGTTGCGCTCGGCCTCGGCGAGGCGAGCGGCCAGGTCCGCGGGTCCCTGCTCGCCCTTGTCGGCGAACTCCACCCACACCGGCACGGGTTCGGCGCCGGGCGCGAGCGCGCCGGAAAGGCGCGGGTCGAGCCGGGCGCCGGGGCCGGCGGCCAGGGCGGAAGAAGCCAGCAGCAGGAAGAGCAGCGAACTGGACCAGCGGGCGAACGACTTCCTCACGGGACTTCTCCTGTTGCGGATGCGCTCGATGTGCACGTGGGGACGGCGCGGGCCGCACTCGTTGTGCGGGCGGGCCTGTCCCCCGGCCACCGCGACCACGCGGGAGCCTGCGTGCTTTCCGGGGCGATATTGTACAGGGGCGGCCGCTCCGGGGAACCCCGGAAGATGGCGCTGCGCGATTCCTGACGACCCGGGCGGCGGTGCCTACAACCGCGAAGGGCCCGCCTTTCGGCGGGCCCTCGGGGTTCAGCGGATGATCACCAGGCGATTCTGGAAGCTGAAGTCTCGCCCACCTTCGTTCGATTCGACCCGGTAGATGTAGATGCCGGAGGCGACCTGGGCGTTGGCGCCGGAGCGCAGGTCCCAGCGCTCGAAGTCGCGGATCGAGTCGGTGTGGCGGATCTCGCGCACCAGGTCACCGGCGACCGTGTAGATCTTGATCGTGGCGCGCGGCGGCAGGTTGATGAAGTGCACCTCGCTGCTTCCGGACGGATCCCAGACCTCGCCGCCCCGGTACGGGTTGGGCACGACGCCCACGCGCTCCAGGTTGGCGGTCGGGCCGCCCGTCGGCTCCACGGGGCCCGCCAGGTTGCGGAGCTTGTGGTTCATGTTGGGGCACGTCAGCCGGTCGTTCGGGTTGGAGCAACGCGCGAAGTTGTCCAGCGTGTCCGGCAGGAAGAGATCTTCGTAGTCGTTGTCCGTGGTGTTCTTCTTCTCGTACGTGATCGAGTACCAGGTCTTGAAGCCGTCGTGCGGTCCCGGAGGGGCGACGAGCACGAAGACCGAGTCCCCGATCGAAAGGCAGCGGCCCTGGGAGTCCCGGCGCCGGCAGACCTTCTGCCACGAACCGTTCGAGTCCGGATCCACGAACGTCACGATGCTGTCGTGCACCACGGCGTTCTTGCAGATCAACCGGCCGGTGGCGCTGTCCACCACCGAGAAGTTCCACGTCAGCTCGCTGCCGGGGTTGAGCGAGTACCGGCGGACGAGCACGGCGTAGTTGGTGTCGGGCGAGTTGATCATGCGGTAGATGCGGTACCCGCCGAAGTCCGGACGGGACTCGGCGACGCGATCGCGCAGGAAGCGCAGGCTGGCCGCGCGCGACTCCACCCGGATGCTGTCCGGGCGAACGCCGAGGGCGCCCACGCAGTACACGAACATACCGGGCAGCGAGGAACTGTCCTGGAACGCGCCCGCGATGGCCCACGACTTGATCGAGGGGAAGTCACTGGCGGCGGCCCGGCTGCTCGAAGGGCCCGTCAGGGCGCCGGCCACGAGGGCCAGCGCCACGACGAGGGTGCGAACGGCGATACGAAACGAAATGCGGCTCTTGGAGTTCATCCCTTACTCCCGCGTCCTGCCGAGAGGCAGGCGCGTGTTGGCAGGGCGCTGGACCGTGGTGATCGAGGGCTGCGTCCCGGTGCGGCCGGACCGCGCGGGCGGCGCCAGCCGATCGATGTTCTGGCGATCCATGCCCCAGATCCTCTGGAGCACGAAGTCCACCAGCCCGATGCAGTCGTTCTTGGTCCAATCCCAGAGGCTGAATCCGCTGAACACGAATGGCTGTCCGGCGATGCCGTGGTAGTAGGTCATGGACGCCGGCTTCTGCAGGGTGATGTTCGTCGCCAGCTGCCCGCCCTGGAACTCGTACAGCGTGTCGAGCACCGAGATTTCGTTGACGAGAATCGGATCCGGATCGGCGTCCTCGAGAATCGCGTTGGGCTGCGTGAGGTACTCGGCGGCGAGCGACCCCGACGAGTAGTACGAAGAGGACTGCCCGGTCGTGCGTGTGGGCGGAAGCGTGTCACCCAGCGCCAGCGCGCGACGGCGCAACGTGGGAGGCAGCGCCGAATAGTCCGGGGCGTTGAGCGTGCCGACGTAGTTGATGCCCGGATGGCTCCAACCTCCGACCGCGCGCGTGGACTTGCGAACGCTGGTCACGATCACGGCGGTGACCATCTCGCTCTGCCAGCGGGCGTAGTCGAACATCATGCGCCCACCCACGAGCTCGCCGGCGCTGTTGCTGAACACCGTATTGCCGAGACCGTAGATGTTGTCGTTCTGGCGCGACCCGGTGGCGTTGTAGGCGTGCTGCGACGTGTACGCGGCGGCTCCGCCCAGCAGCCACACCTTGCCGCCAGAGTAGAGGTACGACGCCAGCGTGCTCGAGCGCCCGGGGGTGTTCATCCAGCGCATCGTCGACATGGCGTTCGCGATGTCGGTCGGGTCACCGATCTTCGTGGAAGCGGACTTGTCCGTCATCCAGATGATGTGCCGGTACTTGCCGATCACGCTGAGCGGAACGCCCTGATTGGCGAGTTCGTACCCCTGGCGCGTGCCGAGCGTGTCGAACGCATAGCCGGCGAAGAGGCCGGGCGTGCTGATGCCGGCGCGGCCGGTGGCGACACGGCGCCACGTGAACCCGCCCTTGGCGTACAGGAACGTGTCCAGTTCGGCGGCGGCCGGCCAGTCGGTGGTGTAGTTACGCCGGATACCGCTCGTGGGCGTGGTGTTGAGCTCGAGCTCGAGACGGGTGTCGTCCACGATGAGCAGGTTGTTTTCGAACGTGGGGAGCACGGGGGTCATTTCGAGCGTGCCGATGCTCTTGATGCCCGTGTTGTCCATGGCCTCGATGTAGAGCTTGTGCGACGGACCGGGCCCGCCGGTCGGTCCACCCGGGAACGGTCCGATCGTGCACTGCGTGGTGCCGACGCTCTGCTGGCTCCAGTGGTACCAATCGGTGTTCTCGTTGGTGCGCGGCGTCTCGTCGGACACGTCGCCGTCGAGCTTCCAGCGGTACCACTCGATCGCCGCGCCTTCGGGAGGTGAGGCGAACCAGTTGACCGTGATCGGAATCCCGGCGGGAATCTCGAGCTTCACCCAGGCGAGTTCGTCGTTGGGAGCGTAGCCGCCCGAGGGGTACTGGTAGTTGAAGAAGGCGTTGAACATGCCGATGCGCGGTCCGAGCGTGCCGGCATAGCCCACGTTCAGCGACAGCATGTTGTTGTCGAGCGTCCAGTCGGCCGAGTAGGAGCCGGCCTCGTCGAAGCCCACGACGATGAAGATGTACGTGCCCGAGCCCGCGGACGGCGTCAGGTTGGTGAACTGGGCGAACGTCGTTTCTGCGCTCGTCGAGTCCCAGCCCGCGAAGTTCGTGGACGCGAAGTAGCGGCGCGCCCGGAGCGGATCACGCTTCGCCTCGGCTGCCGGGAACTCGGCGTCACCGGGGCTGAGCAGGCGGTACTTGTACTTGAGGGGCTTCTGGGTGAACACGCCGTCGTCGTCGAATCCTTCCCAACTGATGCGCACGGAAGGAGTGACCGGCTTGTCGCCGAGGTGCGACGGACGGGGATTCACGATGTTCACCACGGGCGCGACCGTGTAGGCGAAGAACGAACGGGACACGTGCGGAGACTGCGCGCCCGCATCGTCGATCGCCTTGATCACGAACGTGTGCGGCTCGTTGGACTGGTAGCTGGGTCCGCTGTTCGTGTCGGGGACGGAAGCACGGAAGAAGATGGTCTCTTCGTTCTTGGTCGTGCGGATCCAGGTGGTCTCCGGAGCCGCGCCACCGCGCGGGTCGATCGCATACAGGTAGTAGTCGATGCGGCCGTCGGGATCGTAGGCGGACCAGCCGATCTTGTAGGCGTAGTACGCGGTGTCGGCCTCGCTCACCGGAGCGGAGGTGAGCACGACGCGCGGGCGTTCGTTCGGGATGATTCGCATCACGCCCGGCTTGTCACCGCAACCCGCCGCAGCGAACGCAACCACGACCGCCGCGGCCGCAATGGCCGCGCGGAAGAGGATCTTGAAGTTCATGGTTACTGCCTCCTACCGCTCGAGAGCGATGACCCCGGTCGTTGGGGTGAGGGCGCTGATTCGGAAGCGGCATCTTCCGGCCCCGGAGCGTTGAGCGTCACGGGGTACTCGAAGTAGTCCTGCATGACGCCGTTGCGGTCGAGCGCGCGGAGCAGTCGGGCGCCGTGCGAGTCGCCCGGCCGGTTGTCGGCCAGCTTGATGCGCACGTAGATGATGCCCGGCACGATCGTCGCCGGAATGGTCACCGAGAAGTTGGCGACGTCCGTGTTGGTGGCGACGTTGTAGACCACTTCGGCGCCGTTCACGTCCTGCCCGATGATGTCGATCGTGCGAATGAGCACGGGGGCGACACCGTCCTGCGGCCCGCCCACGCGCAGGATCTGCCGCGTGTAGTCGATCGGGTCGAGGTCGTCGGCCAGGATGTTGAACGTGCTGGTCCGGCTGATGGCGGCACGCACGCCCGCTCCGTTGGGAATGGCGGGCCGGAACTGCGGGTCCGCCGTCTTCAGGAACGGCGCGTGATTGACGTAGAACTTGAGGATCTTGCTGCGCAGCGGCGCCGCATCGGGACGACCGAGGTCGGCGTAGAAGCGCACGGAGTCCGGCCGGCCGGCGACGCGCATGATGCGGCGGTCCACCGTGCCGTCACCATCCTCGGAGACCGCGTAGGCGTAGGCGGTGCCCGAGGCGCTCATCGCGCCGTAAGGCAGGATGTGCGGCTGGTGGTAGACCGAGGCGATGTCGAACACGGGGAACGACGTGGTCTCGGAAGGACGCGCCGGGTTGCCGTCGAGCTGGACGGTGAGCACCTGCGAGCGCATCGCGACCGGGGAACCGTTCGCCGGGCCGGGCGTGGTGACCGGACCGACGGGCTTGTTGGGGTCCACACCCACCTTGGCGCGGTAGGGCGAATCGCGATCCTCGCCGCCGGCCGGGAAGATGACCCACGAGTTCAGGTGGACGGTGTCGCCCTCCTGGTGCGCCCACACACGGTTCGCGTACACCTCGAAGAAGGTGGGGCGCGCGACACGTGCCGAGGGCATGACCTGCGCGGAGTCCGGACCCAGCAGCGTGCCGGGGACGCCGGCGAAGTTCGCCCAGCTGGGGACGTCCTTGTACCAGTAGCGCTTGCCGTTGCCGTCGGTGTGTGTGCTCCAGCCCGCAGCCGGGTCGTTCAGGTCGGGACCGGAGAACCAGGTGTCGGGAGCGAAGTTCATCTGGAAGTAGCGCGTCAGCTGGCCGCGCCATCCGGACTCGCCCACCGCCCGCAGCGTGAAGCGCTTGATGCCGGGCGCGACCGCCGTGGTGCCGGGTCCCATGTTGTAGCCGACCTGGTGCACCGAGGAGTCCACGACGTTGAAGCTCGATTCGTCGAGCTTGTAGCGGTAGCCGAGCACGTGGGAGCCGGGAATGGTGGGCTCGCCGTGCCAGCGGAACAGCAGCTCGGATCCCGTGGGGACGGTGTCCCGGGGGAAGAGCTTCTCGACCGCGAACTCGTCGGTGATGTCGTAGGTGCGGACCGAGCTCGTCACGCCGCCACCGGTGAGCTGGTAGATCGTCCCGGTCGCACGCGCCATGTCCATGACGGGGAGCGGCGGGAATCGGTCGTAGGCGCGGAAGATGAAACGCGCCGGCGTCGGATCGGGCTTGCCCTTGTCGTCCACGGAGTACACGTAGAACGCGTGCTCACGCTCGGACACGTCTTCCGATGCGCGGAAGATGAACGTGCTGTCGCTGCGCGTCGTGAAGTGGTAGTCGCCCGCCTTGGGTCCCGGCAGTTCGGGAACAGGCAATCCGTCCGCGGGAGGAACGGCGAGCGTCTCGACGACAGCCCAGTAGTAGCCCGAGACCGCGCCATCACGGTCGGAGCCAGCCCAATAGAGATGAAAGCGCACAGGGACTCTCGTGATCTGCGGGCTCTGCGGCTGCCCCTGCGGATTACGAGTGGTGATGGAGTCCTGTGGAGCTGCGGTGATCCAAGTTTCCGGTGCCTGATTGTTATCCGCGTTCGGTTCGAGGGCCTTGCGGCACCCAGCTCCGAGGAAAGCCACCAACAGGCAAAGCATTAGCCCGACACGCAAGCGCATTCGCGCCCCCCAGCACGCCCAGTCAAGTCGAAGGGAATCGAGCCGGACCCTAGCAACCGTCCCAAGGAGCGTCAAGGTAAAATCCGGTGGGCACTTGGCGCGTTCGATGGGGCCCGAATTGGGTGCCTTTCGGCCCACTCCAAAGGGGCCGCCGGGCGGGTGTTCCGGGGGGAAAAGAAGAAGGGCGGGGATTGCTCCCCGCCCTTCCCTTTGTTGCCGACTGCTTCGACTTACCGCAGGACCACCACGCGGCCGTTGATCGGCGCGCCCTTCGTCGCGTACTCGATGCGAGCGAAGTAGACGCCGCGAGCCACCTGGTTGCCACTGTCGTCCGAACCGTCCCAGGTCAGCGAGTGCTCGCCAGCCGGGAAGGCGCGGTCCGCCAGCGTACGGATCTGACGACCGGTGACGTCATACAGCTTCACCTTGACGCGATCCGAACCCGACACGCCGAAGCGGATCGAGGCGCTGCCCGAACGCATGACGCTGT
>JADLGX010000383.1 GCA_020849095.1 Candidatus Eiseniibacteriota bacterium | reverse complement strand
GCTGCTCGAACCGCACCCGGTGCTCGCCCGCGCCCAGCGAGCCGACGGCCCGCGAGCGCACGCTGCGGCCGTGGACGTCGAGCAGGTCGAGAACGGCGGGTGCGCCGTTCGGCAGGGCGAACGACACTTCGAGCCCCGAGCGCGTCACGGGGTTGCTCGGAAAGCCGCGCAGCGCGAAGCGCACGGGACGCGCGACCGGCGTGCCCGGCGTATCCGGCGTATCCGGCGTATCCGGCACGTCGAGCAGCTGGCGCAACGCCACACCGTTCCAGAAACCACCGTCCAGGCGATAGGCGACGCCGGCGAGCACGCCGGCGTCGGCCTGTCCGACGGTGCCGCTGAGCGTGAAGGCTCCGCCGGAGGCCTGCGGGACTCCACCGTTGGCGATCTTGTTCCAGCTCATGTCGTACACGCCGCCGCTCTGCGCGAGGGCGGACGAAGGCGCGCCGATCGTGGCGAGCAAGACGGCCACGGCGAAGACGCGGAGTGAAGAGCGAAGCGAGACGTTCATGGTCGGGCTCCCCGTGTTCAGTACGGCAGTTCGGTGACGGTGGCGTTGAAGATGTCGCCGCTGTCCGTGAACGTGCCGGACATCGCCTCGAGCGTGATCGTGTGATTGCCGGCGGGAATGCCGGGCAGCACCCACTCCTTGCTCACGAACGCCATGTGCATTCCGCTCTGGTTCGCGAAGATCCCCGTCTGGTCGATGGCGACGCCGTCGATCTTCACCGTCATGCCGATGAGCGTGTTCGGCGTGGAGGAGTAGCCCGAGCCCGAGTACTGGATGCGCAGCGTGCCACCGTACGTCGTGAACGCGGCGGAGGATCGCGGCAGCGGGCCAACGCTGTTGATGGCGATCAGAGAGTGCAGGCGTTCCACGAGCAGCTTTCCGGTCACCCTCACGTTGCCTGCGAAGTAGCCTGCCCAACCGGCCGTATCGGCCGCGCCGCCGAACACACCGGTCCCGGAGCGCGTCACGCCGACCACACCGTTGCCCCGTTCGCTGTCGGCCCACAGCGCCGAGGGCGAAAAGGAGAGCCAGAGGTTCTCCGTGGCACTGGCTTTCACGCGCAACGCCTCGGGATTCCCATACACCTCGGGACGGCCTTCGATCGTCACGACCGGGTTGCCGTTGTAGGAATCCCCGCCCCTCACGAGGGCGTGCGGAGTCAGCGACGACGCGACGGGGGCCGCGACGAACGGCTGGCGCGGGGTGAGCGCCGTGAAGCCGCCCGCGCCGCTCGGATTGCGCACCTCGATCTGGAGGAAGGCGGCGCGGCCGTCGAACAGGCTGTCGGGGAACTGGCCCGAATCGTTGAGCGTCACCGTGACGAGACCGTCGCTGACGTTGAGCGTGACGAGCTGCGGCGCGCTGAGCGCGGCTCCGCCGGCAGCCGCGTCGTAGATCGTGAAGCGCACGTCGGTGGGTCCGCTGACGGGAGTGCCCGAGGCGCGCAACAGGCCCTGGTAGGTGAACGCGCGATTGGTCATCGGCGTGAGCGCGGTGGCCGAGGCTGCCGCGGTGGGCTGTGGCTGCCGCGACCCCGACGGCGAAGGCTCTCCGCCGACCGTGGACCGGAGAACCGCTCCCGAGCGGTTGCCCGGGCGCGCCTCACTCGGGGCTGAGGGCTCGCGGAGCAAGACCGGCGGGTTCGTGTCGGCAGGGGCCGGGCCGGCGAGTGCGGCCACGGCGAGCAGGGGCGTGATCCACGAAAGCAGTCGGAAGGGTCGCATGGCGGGGCTCCTGGGTCATGAGGTCGGCGGCAGCTCTCACGTTGGGACGACCCCAGCCCGACTCCGTCACAGGGGGATTGCGGACGAACAGGAAGACCGGTCCGCGCGAGCAGCGAGCGCGTGAGCGGGGCCGCCGCTCACCGTCCACTTCTCCTCGGCGGCGGCGCCCTGGTGGCATGGCCCCATCGTGAACCCGGTGAAGCCACGATCTCGGGCAAGCTGGTGGATGCTCTGGGGGGGGCAGAGGGCCAGTGGGCGTCATCGCCCGGGGGACCAGAGCGGGCGCGTAAGGTATCCCGCGGGCGCTGCGCATGAGGCGGGACCTGCGCTGCGCGTGGACCGATGCCGCCCCTCCGTCGCGCACGCGAACGACGACGGGAGCCCTGCCCCCGAGCCGCGAACCTCACGTATTTCCGTTGACTCCCTTGCGAGCCGCACCAAATACTTGCGTGCGCCGTAGCCTGCCCCCCCCCGGTCACCTCTTCATTTCTGACCTGCGGCATCGTGCTCGACATTGTTCGGGACCACGTGCGTTGAAATGTGGAGGAGATCGATGCGGCCGCCCGCAACGTTGGGAAGTCGTTTCTTCCCGCCTCACGTCGTTCGATCCTCGCGGGCCTGCGCGGCCGCCCTCATCCTGCTGGCTGCCGCCCTGACCTCCACCGCCGACGCCAGTTGGTGGAGCGGCTTCTCGGCCGCGAACGCGCCCGACGCACGCGTCCACACGATGCTGACGATTGGCGACTCCCTCTACTGTGCGGGCCAGTTCAGCAGCGTCGCGGGCGCCGCCGCGAAGGTGGCGGTGTGGAACGGCGCCTCGTGGTCCCCCGCGGGCACCCTCGCGGCCTCGTCCGGAATCGAGAAGCTGGCGACCCACGGCGGCCAGCTGGTCGCCGTGGGCAACTCCATCTCGACCGGTGTCCCGGCCTCGATGCGCGTGGTGATCTTCAACGGCTCGACCTGGTCCCAGTTCGGTGGAGCGTTCACACCTTCGAACGCGACCTGCGCGGTCGAGTACGGCGGCTCGCTGGTGGTCGGCGGCTCGGACGGCCAGATCCATCGCTGGACCGGATCCACCTGGAGCGTGATGGGCGGCTACGGAAACGCGTCGGCATTACCGCGCTGCCTGATCGTCCATGGGGGCTCGCTCTATGTCGGCGGGGACGTCGGGCTCCGGCGCTGGAACGGATCGGCGTGGCTGACCCTCGGGAGCGGGCTCGGTGGCGACGCCACCGTCTTCGGCATGGCGTCTCGAGGCGACAGCCTGATCGTCGTCGGCAGCTTCAACAGCGCGGGCGGCACGCCGGTATCGAACGCCGCGGCCTGGGACGGCGCCGCGTGGCACGCTCTCGGCCTCGGATTCAACGGGCCCGCCTATGACGTCGCCGAGACGAGCTCCGGACTCTATGCCTCGGGCAGCTTCTCCTCCGCCGGCGGCGTTGCCGCGGCCGGCGTCGCGCGGTGGAATGGAACCGAATGGAGCGCGATGGGCGCGGGCGTAACCGGAACCGGATTTTCGGTTGCCGCGCTCGGCCAGCACCTCTACGTCGGCGGCAATTTCACCATGGCCGGAGGCGCGCCCTCTCACTACGTCGCGCGTTGGACCCAGCTCGTGGACTGCAACGGCAACGGCATCCACGACGAACTCGACATCTCGAACGGCACGTCGCAGGACTGCAACACGAACGCGATCCCCGACGAGTGCGACATCGCGAACGGCGCGCCGGACTGCAACGCGAACGGAGTGCCCGACGGGTGCGAGCCCGACTGCGATGCCGATGGGCTGCCCGATGCGTGCGAGCTCGTGGCCGACTGCAACGAGAACGGCATCAACGACGACTGCGACATCGCGTCCGGGCTGTTGACCGACTGCGACGACAACGGCGTTGCCGACGACTGCGATCCCGACTGCGATGGCGACGGAATCCCCGATGCCTGCGAGCCCAACGAGTCGTGGACCGGGCTCGGCACCAGCGGCCAACCGGACCAGCGCGTGCACACCCTGCAGGTCGTGGACAGCCTGCTCTACTGCGGCGGCCAGTTCAGCGGCTATCTCGCCTCTTGGAACGGCGTCGCGTGGGACACCGCAGGGCTGGCGACCAACGGACAGGTCGAGCGTCTGGTCGAGTGGCGCGGCCGGCTGGTGGCGCTCGGGAACTTCACGGCCATCGGGGGCGTCGGCGCCTCGCGCGTCGCGCAGCGCGTGGGGACGGCGTGGTCGGCGATTCCGAACGTGCCCCCGCCGCCGTACCGCGCCGCGACCGCGTTCGGCGGCGATCTGATCTATGGCAGCGACGGCACGACCCTTCGCTGGGACGGAGCGAACTGGACCACGATGGGCACCGGTGGGGCGACCTCGTTCTGCAACTGGAACGGTACGCTCTTCCGCGGAAACAACTCGGGCGTGGATCGCTGGAACGGCACCGCGTGGCTGAACGTCGGCACCGCCGACAACATCGTGTGGGGGCTCGCGGTCTTTCAGTCGAAGCTCTACGCGATCGGATCGTTCACCGCGTTCGCGGGTCAGGCCATGCGCGGCATCGCGGTATGGGACAGCGTTTCGTGGAGCCCGATCGGCAGCGGCCTCTCGCTGAATGGCATCGGCTTCTCGGCGCTGGTCTACCAGAACCGGCTCTACGTCGGTGGCACCTTCACTGCAGTCGATGGGATTCCGGCTTCCGGAGTGATCGCGTTCGACGGACGGGACTGGCGTGCGCTGGGCTCGGGGCTCTCCGGTGACAGCGGCACCGGGTGGAGCCTCGCGAACTATGACGCCGCGCTCTACGTGGGCGGCAAATTCGCCCAGGCGGGCGGCGTCAACTCTCCGATGCTGGCCCGATGGAGCGGCTGCACCGACTGCAACCTGAACGGCATCGACGACCGCACCGAAATCCAGAGCGGAGCGCAGTCCGACCTCAACGGCAACGGGCTCCCCGATTCCTGTGACATCGCGAGCGGTTCCTCGGGCGACTGCAACGGCAACGGCGTACCCGACGAGATCGAGCCCGATTGCGACCATGACGGCATTCCGAACACTTGCGAGCCGTTCGGAGGCGGCGCGGACTGCAACGCCAACAACGTGTCGGACGCTTGCGACATCTCGAGCGGCGCCTCGTTCGACTGCAACCAGAACGGCGTGCCGGACGAGTGCGAGCCCGACTGCGATGGCGACGGAGTTCCCGACGACTGTGAGACGCTGGTGGACTGCAACGCCAACCAGATCCACGACACGTGCGACATCCTCTCTGGCGCGTCACAGGACTGCGACCAGAACGGCGTGCCCGACGAATGCCAGCCCGACTGCGATGACGACGACGTTCCTGACGTGTGCGAGTCGCCGGCCGACTGCGATGCCGATGGCGTGGCCGATCAGTGTGAGATCGCGGCGGGCGCCCCGGACTGCGATGCCAACGGAGTTCCCGACGGCTGCCAGCGTGACTCGGATCACGATGGATTGATCGACGCGTGCGAGATCCTGGCCGGGGCGCCGGACTGCAACGGCAACGGCGTGCCCGACGAGTCGGACGTGTTCCCGGGCAGCTATGTCTTCACGCGGACCTACTATCAAACCGTGGGGTACGAGCGCAGCCATCTGGCCGCCGGCGACTTCGACAAGGACGGATGGGTGGACCTCGCCTACCACGACTTCGACGTGAAGGTGCTGTGGAACGAGGGCGGAACGGGTTGGACGATCGCACCATTCACCAGTGGCACGGGAACGCGAACCCATGCGGTCGGTGACTTCAACGGCGACGGCAATCTGGACGTGGCGATGGCGATGGGGCCGGGCGTGCTCTATCGCCTCGGTACGGGCACTCGCACCTTTGGCGCCTACGGCATCAAGGACTTCGATCTCATCCCGCAGGAGTACGGCCGCAGCATGCTGCCGCTGAACGTGGACGGCGATGGCCTGACCGACCTGGTCTGGATTCGGACCGGGCGTGGCGCCGTGGGAGTGGTGCGTGGCGCCGAGCTGACGAGCGCAGCGCCCGAGCCGGACTACCTGCAGCTCCCGGTCACGCTCGAGTCCACGATCATGCGCATCGCCGTACGCGGTGCGACCGCGGGAGGCCCGCACGACATCATCGTCCAGAACGACGCGTTCGGCGATACGGCGAGCGGGTTCTACGCTCTCCGCGCTCAGGGGGGTGGCAACTACGCCACGCCGCAGCACTTCAACTCACCAGTGCCGGTCTACGCGCTTGGTTGCGGCGACCTGAATGGCGACGGTCATGAAGATGTCGTGATGGAGGGCTGGAGCGGGAGCCAGCTCTACCTGGTGACGTGGCTCTCGGACCAGTTCGGCGGTTTTCTTTCGCCCGACACGACGCACCACGGGACCGGGCTCCCGTCGTTCGATCTGGCGCTTGCCGACTTCGATCAGGACGGCAACCTGGATGTCGCCTTGAAGGGTGGACCGGTTGTTCTCGGAACCGGAAGCGGGAAGTTCGCTCCACCTGCGCACACCTACCCAACCACGGGGGCCTACGGCTGGATGACTGTGCTCGACTACGACCGCGACGGATGGCCCGATCTCGCGGACGCCATGACCTTCTGCGCCCAGTACGGCAACTGCGGCACGACCGTTCTCGGCGTTCATCGCAATGACGTGGTTCCCGCGGGCATCAGCCACGACGAAGGTCACGACGGCGTTCCCGACGAGTGCCAGGTGACCGATGTGACGGCGTCGCCGAATACGCCGCTGCTCACGCGCCTGATCGGTCCGCTGGCGAACCCCACACGGGCGGCCGCCGCCATCCGATTCGAGCTGAGCCGTCCGGCCACCGTGCGACTCGGCATCTACGACCTCGCCGGGCGGCTGGTGCGGGAGTGGAGACTCGGGCACTGGCCCGCCGGCACGCACGACATCCGTTGGGACGGCCGGGTGCAGACCGGGGAGCACGCCCGTGGGGGCGTGTACTTCGTGCGCATGGAGACCGGCGGGAAGCGGGAGTCGAAGAAGTTCGTCTTCACGAGGTAGTGGCCGGCGCGCGGAACCCCGACCTCCACGACGCCGTCTCGATCGCCAGCTGGCGTGTGTACACCCCGTGTTGCGCGCGGTGGTGGAACTCGCGCTCGTGTGCGCGATCAAACACCTGGTGCTCCGGAACAGGGCCGCTCGAGCGCGCCGTCCAGGTCGACGCCATCTCGCGGCTGGGGACGACGGCGCGGCTCCGACGAAATCGGGCGCGGAGCCTGTAGGCCCCGCGCCCGTTGGGATGACTTCGTGTTCGCGGCCTCCGGCCGCGAGTGCTGCGATCGACTGCCTACTTCACGTCGTCGGCCAGCACCGTCGCCTTGTTGTTCGAGACCTCGAAGAACCCGCCGCTCACCGTCCACTTCTCCTCGGCGCCGCCGGCCAGGCGCGCCTTGAGCGAGCCCGACGTGAGCGCCGTGATCAGCGCGGCGTGGTTGGCGAGCACGCCGAAGTAGCCCTCGCTGCCGGGCGCCTCGACGTATTCCACCGTGCCCTCGAAGACGGCCTTCTCGGGCGTCAGGATCGAAAGTTCGAACGTGGCGGCCATGGCCTAACCCTGCGCCTTCATCTTTTCGGCCGCCTCGAGAACCTCTTCGATGCCGCCCTTCATGTAGAACGCCTGCTCGGGCACGTCGTCCAGCTCGCCGTTCACGATCCGGCGGAAGCTCTTCACCGTCTCGTCGAGCTTCACGTACTTGCCCGGGGATCCCGTGAACGCCTCGGCCACGAAGAACGGCTGCGACAGGAAGCGCTGGATCTTGCGCGCGCGCGACACCGTCACCTTGTCGTCGTCCGAAAGCTCGTCCATGCCGAGAATGGCGATGATGTCCTGGAGGTCCTTGTAGCGCTGCAGGACCGACTGCACCTTGCGGGCGACGGCGTAGTGCTCTTCGCCGACGATCGCGGGATCCAGGATGCGGCTCGTGGAAGCGAGCGGATCCACGGCGGGATAGATGCCCAGCTCGGCGATGGAGCGCTCGAGCACCGTGGTGGCGTCGAGGTGCGAGAACGCCGTCGCCGGCGCCGGGTCGGTCAAGTCGTCGGCGGGCACGTAAATGGCCTGCACGGACGTGATCGAGCCCTTCTTGGTCGTGGTGATTCGCTCCTGCAGCGCGCCCATCTCGGTGGACAGCGTGGGCTGGTAACCCACGGCGCTGGGCATGCGGCCCAGAAGCGCCGACACCTCGGAGCCCGCCTGCGTGAAGCGGAAGATGTTGTCCACGAAGAAGAGCACGTCCTTGCCTTCTTCGTCGCGGAAGTACTCGGCCATCGTGACACCCGTCAGGCCGACGCGAAGACGCGCGCCCGGCGGCTCGTTCATCTGACCGAACACCATCACGGTCTTGTTGATGACGCCCGACTCGGTCATTTCGCGGTAGAGGTCGTTGCCCTCGCGCGTGCGCTCGCCCACTCCGGCGAACACCGAGTAACCGCCGTGCT
>JADLGX010000382.1 GCA_020849095.1 Candidatus Eiseniibacteriota bacterium | reverse complement strand
GGCGGCGGGCCCGAGGTGCTGTCGGCCGCGGTGCTCGGCGGGCTGCTCGCGGCGCTCGCCATGCTGTGGTCGCGCTTCGCGCCGGTGAAGACCATGTTCGAGCCCATCGCCGCGTTCCTCGTGTCGGCGTGCGCGACCGCGCTCGCGCGCCAGTACCCGCTGTCGGTGTACGTCACCACGCTCGCCGCCATTCTCGTGCTGCTGCCCGGCCTCACGCTCACCGCCGCCATGGCCGAGCTGTCGAGCCAGCACCTGGTCTCCGGCACTTCACGGCTCACCGGAGCGGCGGTGCAGTTCCTGGGGCTCGCGTTCGGAGTGGTGATGGGCACGCGCGTGGTGGGCGGACTCTGGGACATGCCGGCGCACGTCACGCCGTACCCGCTGCCGCAGTGGACCGAGTGGATCGCGCTCGTGGCGGCGCCGATGGCGTTCACCGTGCTGCTGCGCGCGAGACCCAAGGACTACCCGTGGATCGCGCTCACCGGCGTGGCCGCATTCTTCGCGGGGCGCGCCGCGACGCGCGCGTTCGGCGCCGAACTGGGCGCCATGACCGGCGCGCTCGTGGCGGCGTCGCTCAGCAACCTGCTCGCGCGCGTCCGCGGCACCTCGCCCGCCACCACGCTCGTGCCCGCCATCCTGCTGCTGGTGCCTGGCAGCGTGGGATTTCGCAGCCTCACCATGATGATGAACCGCGACGTGCTGAGCGGCGTCGAGGCCGCGTTCCGCACGATCAGCCTGGTGACCGCGCTGGTCGCCGGACTGCTCACGGCCGGTGTGCTGGTGCCGCCGCCCGCGCTGGGCGAGCGGCCCGCGAAGCGCTGACGCAGGCGAACGTCAGCGCTTCGGAGGCGGGGGCACCGTGAGCACGGGGCACTCGACCAGATGGCGCACCGCCGAGACCGTGGCGCCGTAGACCACGTCGCGCAGGCCCGAGTGCCCGTGCGATCCGGTCACCAGCAGCTCGGCCCCGATCTCGCGCACGAGCCGCGCGATCTCGCTCTTGGCCTCGCCGTGCCCGAGCCGCACGTGCGCGGTCACGCCGCGCTCGCGGAACGCGTCGGCGATGCGCGAGAGAGCCGCCTCGTCCTCGAGGCTCTCGGCGTCGCGCGACTGTTCGCCCAGATAACGGCTGGCCGCGCTCTCGACCACGTGGATCAGCACCAGCTCGGCGCCGGGCCGCAGTTCGAGCGCGTGCAAAAAGTCGAGCACGCTGTCGTCCGAGCCGCCCAGTTCGAGCGCCACCGCGATGCGGCGGTAGGCCGCCACCTGCAGCGCCGGGGTGAGCGCCGACGGCACGCTGCCGCCCATGTGCCGGGATCCCACCGCCTGCACCGCGGGCGCGGCCGCGGGCCGCAGCGCGGGCCAGCGCTTCTGCAGCCACGGCGCGAGCGCCACGAACGCGAGCATCAGGCCCAGTCCGATCGTCAGCGGCAGCACGATCGCCATCACCCACCATGCGCCGTTGGTGCTCACGATCCAGCCGCCGACCGTCTCCACGACCAGCTTGGCGTTGAGCCCCGCGATGATCAGCGTGACGATCACCGCCAGCGCGATCACCCACGGCGGGCTGGTGAACTCGCCCATGCGCTCGCGGTCGCTGGTGAACATGACCAGCGGCACCACGGCGAACGACAGCTGCAGGCTGAGCACCACCTGCGAGAGCACCAGCAGCGAGTCCACGCTCTTTTCGCCGTAGAGCACGATCACGAACACGGCGGGAATGATCGCGAGCCCGCGGCTGATGAGCCGGCGCAGCCACGGCTGCACGCGGATGCGCAGGAAGCCTTCCATCACGATCTGGCCGGCGAGCGTGCCGGTGATGGTGCTGGACTGTCCCGCGCTCAGCAGCGCGACGGCAAAGAGCGTCGAGGCGAGCGACGTGCCGAGGATGGGCGTCAGCAGGCGGTGGGCCTCGCTCAGGCTGGCCACCTCGGTCTGGCCGACGCGGTGGAACGTGGCCGCCGCCAGGATGAGGATGGCCGCGTTCACGAAGAATGCCGCGTTGAGCGCGACCACCGTGTCCACGAGGTTCATGCGGCAGGCGTCGCGCTTGCCCTCGGGGCTGGCGTTCACGGCGCGGCTCTGCACGAGCGCGCTGTGCAGGTACAGGTTGTGCGGCATCACGGTGGCGCCCAGGATGCCGATCGCGATGTACAGCGAGTCGCCGTGCAGCCCCAGCACCGACATGCCGTCGGAGGTGCGCGCGAACAGCGTGGGAACCCCGGCGCCGTCACGCGGCACGAACGCCGCGAAAATCGCCGGCAGGTCGGGACGCGACAGGATCATCTCGACGGCGAAGCAGCCGCCGATGGTGGCCACCAGCGTGACGATGAGCGCCTCGAGCCGGCGCATGCCGTAGCGCGACAGCGCCAGCAGCAGCAGCACGTCGAACGACGTGATCACCACGCCCCACAGCAGCGGCAGCTTGGTGAGCAGCTGCAGGCCGATCGCGGCGCCGAGCACTTCGGCCAGGTCGCACGCCACGATCGCGAGCTCGCAGAGGATCCACAGCGGAATCACGATCCAGCGCGGGTAGCTGTCGCGGCAGGCCTGCGCCAGGTCGCGCCCGGTCACCACGCCGAGGCGCGCCGACAGCGTCTGCAGCAGCACGGCCATCATGTTGCTCATCAGGAGCACCCAGATGAGCTGGTAGCCGAAGCGCGCGCCGCCGGCCAGGTCGGTGGCCCAGTTGCCCGGATCCATGTAGCCGACGCTGACGAGGTAGGCCGGACCGGCGAACGCGGCGAGCCGTCGCAGCCAGTTCGCGTTGCGCGGAATGGCGACCGAGGCGTTCATGTCGGGCAGCGAGCGGTCATTCAGCATGTTCATGAGTCGTTCCCCTCGCGCGCCGGCTGCACCAGCACTCCGTCCACCGCTTCGCCCGCGGACACGAAGGCCGATCCGCCGACCTCGATCTCGAAGACGCCGTCGCTCTCGCGCACGTCCCGCATGCGCACCTCGGCACCCGGCACGAGCCCGGCCTGCTTCCAGCGCGCCATCCGGCGCGCCTCGCGGTCGCGGATCTCGCGAACCACCGCGCGCTGCCCCGGACGCAGGGAGGCGAGCGGCACGAGCGCCCGGCGTTCGAGACGGCCGTCCCGGTCCGGAATCAGGTGCCCGTGCGGATCCTCGCTCGGATGCCCGCACAGCCGGTCGATCGCCTCCAGCACGCGGTCGCTGACGTGGTGCTCGAGCACCTCGGCATCGGCGTGCACGTCCGCCCAGTCCAGACCCAGCACCTGCACGAGAAAAGTCTCGAGGATGCGGTGGCGCCGGACCATCTCGATGGCTTCACGCGTTCCCGCGGCCGTCAACTGGGCCGCGCCACGGTGATGCAGCCGAACCAGCTTCTCCTCCGCCAGCCGCGCGAGCATGTTGGTCACGCTGGGGGCCGAAACGCCCAGCCGCCGGGCCAGCGAAGTCACCGTGACCGGGCCCTCTCCGCCCAGGTCGTGCAGCACCTTGAGATAGTCCTGGCGGGACCGGCTCAGCGCCCGCGACGCGCGCGCGCTCACCATTTGCGGGCCATGCCGAACCCGAACAGCGTCTCGGACTCGCCGCCCGCGAACGTGACCCCGCCGCGACCGTCGAACTGCAGCGCCGGGGAAGCACGCCACGTCAGTCCCATCCCGGCGAACGAAGCCGAGGCGCCCCCCTCGTCCATCCACGCCACCTCGGCGAACGCGCCGAGCCGCGAGGCAAGATCGCGCCCCGCGGCGACCGTCGCGATCGCGGTGCCCATTCCACCGGCCACGCCCGCGCCGACGTTGGCGCACAGGTCGGCAGCGGCCGTCTCGAGCGAGGCGGCGAACACGAGGCTCGCTCCGCCGTCTCCTCCCCCGAACTCCGGCTCGCCGACCGGCAGCAGCGCCGTGGCGATCACGCCCGCCTCGACTCGCGGATGCGGCGAGGGCAGCTCGCGCTTCACGCCCATGCCGAGCCCGCCGAATCCCGAACTCGCGCGGCGCTCGAAGCCCAGGTCGTAAGGCCGCGGGCCGGGATCCGTCCGGCGATGCCACGTCGGCCACTCGACGCGTGCTTCCCAGCCCGGCAGGAACCCGTAGCGCAACAGCAGCTCACCCACGGTGTCGAGAGCCAGCCCGCCCACGGCCGAGCCGCCCAGGTGCTGCCGCGTCCAGCCCGCCTCCAGCTGGAGCGAATGCGGCGCGACGGCGCCGGGGCTCTCGGCGAGGTCGGGGCGGTCGGTGTCGAGCTGGGCGCGGGCCGGAGCGGCGGCGGGCAGCAGCAGGCACAGCGCGAGCAGCAGGCGGTGGAGCGGAACGGCGGCGCGCAAGAACGGCTCCCCTCGGCGGCGGATCGGTGGCGGACGGCGACGACACGGGTATTAGTTACAGCTAATTTCTTCGTTTGTCCAGACTAATTCCGCGGCCCTTCTCCCGCGGCTCCGGACGCCCGCCGCCCGCACGCCCGCCTCGCGCGGATCCGGCCGAACTCGGTTTGCCGGGCGCTTCGCCGCTCGGCTAACCTGCCGCGTCCCGCAATCCCATCCTGGAGATCCGCATGCCCCAGATGACCATGGTGCAAGCCATCACGGACGCCCTGCGGCTGTCGCTGCGCGAAGACCCGCGCGTGGTCGTGCTCGGCGAGGACGTCGGCAAGAACGGCGGCGTCTTTCGCGTGACCGAAGGGCTGCAGGCCGAGTTCGGCGCCGACCGCGTCGCCGACACCCCCCTGGCCGAGAACGGCATCATCGGCGGCGCCATCGGCATGGCCATGTACGGCATGCGGCCCGTCGCCGAGATCCAGTTCGTGGACTTCATCTTTCCCGCCTTCGACCAGATCGTGAGCGAACTGGCCAAGCTGCGCTGGAGATCGGCCGGCCAGTACTCCTGCCCGGTCGTGGTGCGCGCGCCCTACGGCGGCGGCATCCGCGGCGGGCTCTACCACTCGCAGAGCCCTGAGGCGTACTTCTGCCACACGCCGGGGCTGCAGGTGGTGATTCCCTCCACGCCCTCCGACGCCAAGGGGCTGCTGCTGTCGGCGCTCGCGGGCGACGACCCGGTCATGTTCCTCGAGCCCAAGCGGCTCTACCGCAGCATCAAGGAGGACGTGGCCGAGGGCCGGTTCACCGTGCCGATCGGCAAGGCGCGCATCGCGCGGGCCGGCGAGCAGCTCACGCTGATCGCCTACGGCGCGATGGTGCCGGTGGCCGTCGAGGCCGCCGAGGCGGCCCAGCAGCGCGGCTGGTCGGTCGAGGTGCTCGACCTGCGCACGCTGCAGCCGCTCGACACCGAAGCCGTGCTCGAGAGCGTGCGACGAACTGGGCGCGCGGTGATCGTGCACGAGGCGCCGCGCACGTGCGGCTTCGGCGCCGAACTGTCGGCCACCATCGCCGAGCACGCGCTCACGTCGCTGCAGGCGCCGGTGCTGCGCGTGACCGGATGGGACACGCCGTTCCCGTACACGCTCGAACACACGTACCTGCCCGACGCCAAGCGCGTCATGGCCGCCATCGAACACGTGATGAACTACTAGCGTTCCCGGATTCGCGACTCGTGGGGAGGCGACATGCTGCTCGTCGTGTGGGAGTACAGGGTGAACCCGGAGCACGTGGAGGAGTTCGAGGCGATGTACCGCCCCGACGGCCCCTGGGTCGAGCTGTTCCACCGCTCTCCCGGGTTCGTGAGCACCACGCTCATGCGCGACATTCGCGGCGGGCAGCGCTACATGGTGTCCGACCGCTGGAGCAGCCTCGAAGCCTACGAACACTTTCGCGCCGAACACGCCGAGGCCTACGCCGCGCTCGATGCGCGGGGCCGGCGTCTCTACCGAAGCGAGAACGAAGTCGGACGCTTCGACTTCCTTTCCTGATTCCCGAGGGATCCATGGCCTACGACGTGAAGCTGCCGGACATCGGCGAAGGGGTCGCCGAGGGCGAGATCGTGCGCTGGCTCGTGAAGGCCGGCGAGTCGGTGAAGGAAGACCAGCCGCTGGTCGAGGTGATGACCGACAAGGCGAGCGTCGAGATCCCGGCGCCGCGCACCGGCACCATCGAAGCCATCCATGTCGAGGAAGGCGCGATGGTGCCCGTGGGCACGGTGATCATCTCGATCGCCGTGGCCGGTGAGGCGCCCGCCGTCGCGGCCGCTCCCGCCGCGCACCCGGCTCCGGCGGCGAGCCCCGCCGCCGCGGCCACTGCCGCATCCGCGAAGGTCGAGGCCACGCCCGCCGTGCGCGCGCTGGCCAAGGAACTGGGCGTCGCGCTGGAGCGCGTGCGGGGCACGGGCACCAACGGACGCATCGTCGCCGACGACGTGCGCGCGGCGGCGCAAGCGTCGCCGGAGGCAACGGCACCCGCCAGTTCCACGGAAACGCGCCAGCCCCTGCGCGGGCTCCGGAGGAAAATTGCCGAGCACATGCGCAAGTCGCTCTCGACCGCCGCGCAGTTCTCGTTCGTCGCCGAATGCGACTTCACCGAACTGCTCGCGCACCGCGCCGGCATCAAGGCGCGCGCCGAGGCGGCGGGCATCAAGCTGACGCCGCTGGCCTACATGTTCCGCGCGCTGCCCGGCGTGCTCGCGCAGTTCCCGCTGCTCAATGCGTCGCTCGACGACGAGGCCGGCGAGGTGGTGCTCAAGCACGAGTACCACCTGGGCTGCGCCACCAACACCGACGAGGGGCTCACCGTTCCCATCCTGCACCACGCCGACCGCATGGGGCTGGCGCAGGTCGCGCGCGAGATCGAGCGTCTCTCCCGCGCGGCGCGCGAGCATCACCTGACGCTCGACGAGATGCGCGGCGGCACGTTCACGGTGACCAGCACGGGCGCGAAGGGCGGGCTGCTCGCCACGCCCATCCTGCACCACCCGCAGGTGGCCATCCTCGGCGTGCACGCGATCACGCGGAAGCCGGCGGTGGTGAACGAACAGATCGTCATCCGCGACATGGGCAACCTGTCGCTCTCCATGGACCACCGCGTCGTGGACGGCGCGGTCGGCGCCGACTTCCTGTACGCGCTCATCGAACGGCTGCAGAGCCCCGGCTCGTGGCTGACCGAGGGAGACCTCCCGTGACCGACGAAACCCTGCGGCAGGTGCTGGACGACGAGGGCCGCGTCATCGGGCCCGAACCCGCGATTCCCGATGCCGACCTGCGCGCCCTCTACCGCCACATGCTCAAGATGCGCACGCTGGACGGGCGCATGCTGTCCCTGCAGCGCCAGGGGCGCATCGGGTTCTACGGGCTCGCGACCGGGCAGGAAGCCTCGATCACCGGCTCGGCGTACCCGCTGCGCGCGAGCGACTGGATATTTCCCGCCCTTCGCGAGACCGGCGTTTCGCTGTGGCGCGGCACCACGATCCAGGAGCTGGTCTGCCAGCTGATCGGCAACTCGGGCGACGTGCTCATCGGCCGGCAGATGCCCATGCACTTCAGCGACCGCAAGGTGAACTCGGTCGCGTGGTCCAGCGTGATCGGCACGCAGCTGGTGCACGCCATGGGCGCCGCGTGGGCGGCCAGGCTGATGAAGACGGACGACGTCATGGTGGGCTACATCGGGGACGGCGGCACGTCGTCGTCCGACTTTCACGCCGCGCTCAACTTCGCCGCCGTGAAGCAGGTCCCGGTCGTCTTCTTTTGCCAGAACAACCAGTGGGCCATCTCGGTGCCGCTGTCCGAGCAGACCGTGTCCAGCAGCATCGCGATCAAGGCCGACGGCTACGGCCTGCCGGGCGTGCGCGTGGACGGCAACGACCTGCTGGCCGTGATCACCGTGATGCGCGAGGCCGTCGAGCGCGCGCGTTCCGGCGGCGGCCCCACGTTCGTCGAGTCCGTCACGTTCCGCATGGGCGGGCACTCCTCGAGCGACGACCCCACGCGCTACCGCGACCCCGAACTGGTGAAGACCTGGGAAAAGCGCGATCCGCTCGCCCGCTTCGGCGCCTACCTGCGCGGCAAGGGGCTGCTGACCGACGCCGACATCGAAACGTGGACGGCGGAGATCAACGAAGAGATCTCGCAGGCGGTCACGGCGGCCGAGGCGCTGCCCGCTCCCGCCATCGAGACCCTCTTCACCGACGTGTACGCGCAGATGCCGGCGCAGCTCGAGGCGCAGATGAAGTACGCGCTGTCGCTGGGACTGGGCACGCGCTTCGAGGGCGCGTTCCCGCTGTGAAGACCGCGCTCCTCGTGGCGCTCGGCGGAGCGCTGGGCAGCGTGCTGCGCTGGCTCGTCTCCACGCTCGCGCAGCGCGCCACTCCGGGCGCGGCGATGCCCTGGGGCACGCTGCTGGTGAACGTCGCAGGCTCGTGCGCGATCGGCGCGCTGCTCGCGCTGGCCGACGAGCGCGGCGCCCTCTCTCCCGAGGCCCGCTTCTTCCTGGTCACGGGCGTGCTCGGAGGGTTCACGACGTTCTCGGCCTACTCCGCCGAGACGCTGGCGCTGATGCGCGCCGGGCACGGCGGTATCGCCCTGTTCTACGCGAGCGCGTCGGTGGTGCTGGGTGTTGGCGCGGCCTACGCCGGCTGGCTCGCGGTGTCGCGGGCGTAGACGCGGGCGAAAAGAAGAGGGTGCCCGCGCGTCCGGGAGGACGACACGAGCACCCGACGCGGAGGCCACCCCGCGCACATCACGGCCCCGATTCCGGCGCTACTTGCGGCCCGCCGGCGGCAACTTGAGCTTGGTCCCCGGCTTCACCTGATCGGTGACCAGGTTGTTCTCCATCATGATCGCGGGCACCGAGTTTCCCCACTGCTTCGCGATGTCCGCCAGCGTCTGGTTGTTCTGCACCACGATCGTGGCAGGACGGCGCACGGGCGCGGGAGGCGCGGGCTGAGCCGCGGGCGCGACCGGAGCCGGCTGCACCACCGGAGCGGGAGCCGCCTCCGCCGTGACGACGGGCGCCGGGCGCGCGATGGGTTCGGTCGAAGGCGCG
>JADLGX010000381.1 GCA_020849095.1 Candidatus Eiseniibacteriota bacterium | reverse complement strand
TGTCCGTCACCGACGCGAAACCCCGTCGTCTCGGTGTCCACCACCATGACCGTGATGCCGCTCAGCAGTCCCATGCGCTCACTTCGCTTTCGGCTGACGGGCCACGAAGTCGTCCCACTTCACGCCGCGATCCATGTCGCCGTCGCCGATGTAGCGCAGCAGCAGCAGGAACCGGTCGGCCGGAATGTAGCCCGGGACGTTGGCGAGCCGCTCGCCCTGGGCGTTCAGGAACACGGTGGTCGGATAGCCCGTCACCTTGAAGTTGCCGGCCAGCGAGCGCGAGGTCATCGGCCGGTCGTCCCAGTGCACGGTCTGCGAGCTCTCGGCGTTCAGCTTGACGGACACGAAGCGCGCGGCCAGGTACTCGCTGACGTCCTTGCGCGCGTACACGTCGGCGTCCATGCGCTTGCACCAGCCGCACCAGTCCGTATAGACGTCCACCACCATCGGCCGCTTCTGCGCGCGCGCTTTCTGGATTCCCTCGTCCCACGAACGCCACTCCGTCGCGCCGGCGGACGGCGCGCCCGCGGCGGCGAGGGCAAAGGTGAGGGCGGCGGCGAGCAACAGGCGCGTCGGGGTTCGCATGCAATCCTCGTAACGAAGACGGGGAGCGGGGAGCGGACTGGTCCTGCGATGCGCGCGCCACCGTTCGCGGTGCGCTCCGCCTCGCGTCACGACCGTGGGAGCCTAGCACGCCCCCGGAGATTCACCGCGGGTGGGTCGTATGGCTCAGCGTCTCGGCCGGACGCTCGGGGTCGAACCAGACGCCGCACAACACCGGGTGCCCGAACTGGCCCGGGTTGACCAGCGTGGTGCGGCCGATCGTGTCGCGCCAGTGCCCGGTCACGCGCGGGGATTCGTGAATGTGCCCGCTCAGCACCAGCGGCGGCTGGCGCGCTTCGACGAATGCGCGAATGGCGCGCGAACCGACGTGGGCGCGCGAGTGCGTCACGTCGCAGTGGGTGTCACGCGCGGGCGAGTGCAGCACGAAGAGCGTTTCGGCCGCGTCGGTCCGGGCGGCCAGGCCGTCGAGCGCCGCCGCGATCGTGGGTTCACGCCGCGCCGGGTCGAAGGCGAACTCACGAAGCGTCCCGCCCGCGCTGGTCCAGCCCGACAGCTTGGCCGGCGTCTCGGGCGCCCCGTCCTCCCAGCGCTCCCAGTCCTTCATGCCGAAAGGGGTGATCGGCACCCACGACAGTCCCGCCACGCGCACGCCGTCCACCTCGACCACGCGGTCGTGGAGCGCCCGCCACAGCTCGCCGTCGTGGCGTTCGATCACGTCGTGATTGCACGCCCAGTCGTCGTTGCCGGGCATCAGCAGCAGCTCGGCGCCCGGAACCGCCTCGTGCAGGCGCCGCGCGAACTCCACGAGAAAGCCCTCGAGGAACAGCCGCTGCCGGCGGATGCCGTCGTCGCCATGCGCGTGCGGGCCGAGATCGCCACCGATGAGGAGGGCGCGAGGCCGGCGCTCGACGGCCACGGCCAGCGCCTGCTCGTAGAAATCGCTCTGCCCATGCAAATCCGATGTGAAGAACCACTCGCTCACGGCGCCCTCATGCGGGTTGATCGTCGCCGCAGGCTAGCCGAGGCCGTTGTCCGCGGCCAACCGGGCAGAAAGCGCTTGAACGCGCCGGGCCGCGTCCGGATACTTTTCCCCTCCATTGATGAAGCGGCGGCCTGCTCCGCCGCTTTCCGTCACACGGCCCGAAATCCCCGATCGAGAACTCCATGTCCCTGCGGAAGACCGTCCGGTTCCTCGTCCTCGCCGTCTGCGCGCTCGCCACCTTCGTGGCCACGTCTCAAGCCGCCGCGCCGGCCAAGGGCCGAAACCTTCTCGGCAATCCCGGCTTCGAGCGCGGCTTTCCCGGTGCCGACTGGATGCCCGCTTCGTGGGACACGTCGGACGCCGGCATTCCGACGGTGTTCTTCGGGCGCGACACGCTGTCCGCGCACAGCGGGCAGTGGTGCGTGAACATCGCCAACACCAGCACGGTGTTTCCGATGGCGCACAACTGGAGCCAGACGCTGATCGTCGGCAAGGAAGCGTGGAACCAGACCGCGCGCTTTTCGATCTGGACGCGGACCAACGGGCTGCAGGGCCGCGCGTACGTGCTGATCCAGGCGTACCGCGACAGCGCCTCGAAGATGTCGCGCATCTGGGGCGTCGACCGCGACGAAGCGCGCCGCCGCCTGAACATCAAGCGGCTCGACGACCCGTCTATCGACCTGGGCTGGGACCGCCTGCAGTTCAACGAGCCGCAGACCGACTGGGTCAGGCGCGAGGTCAGCGTGTACGTGCCGTACGGCGTCAACGTGCTCTTCGTGCGCGCCGGCATCTTCGGCACGGGCCAGCTCATGCTCGACGACGCCAGCCTGACGCTCGAGAAGGCGCCGCCGCTGGCGGCCGCGCCCAAGGGCAACCTGTTCACCGACCCGGGCTTCGAAGCCGGCGGCCTCGACTGGGAATGGGTGATTCCGCCGTTCGAAGGCGCGCGCGTCGATCTCGACTCCACCTTCGCGCACGGCGGCCGCTACAGCATGCGCGTCGAAAAGATGCGCGACGGCCTCTCGGCCACGCGCTCCGGCGTGACGCAGTCGCTGCCCGCGCGCGCGCTGGCCGGCAAGCGCGTCCGCCTGTCGGGCTGGTTCAAGGGCGACAGCCTTCGCGGCACCGCGTACCTGGAGGTCTTCGCGCACACGCCGACCGGCCCCAAGCGCTCGCCCGTCTTCGAGATGCTCGGCAACACGTTCGACTGGACGCGGCTGCAGATCGAGTACGACGTCCCCGCCGACGCGCAGACGATCTGGCCGTGGCTGTACATCCCGGCGCCGTTCGAGGGAACGGTGTGGCTGGACGATGCCGAGCTCGAGGTGATCGGGGCGGCTTCGACTCCCCCGGTGCTTCCCTCGACGAAGGCACTCCCCCGAAAGTAGTCCTCGGCGCGCACACCCCTTGACGGTCGGCGCGTGGCGGACACACAATGCCGTTGCAGCTGGGCAGAGAGACCTCCTTGGCAGGGAGCTCTCATCCCGATCCGAGGCGCCGTACGCTGCACGGTCCTGCCGATGGACGATTCATCGCGGTGTTCACGAGCGAGGTGAATCGCGACACGTCCGAAGGCCTCGCGGAAAGGGAGCTGCAGGGCGCTCGAGCCACTTCGCCCGATGTGTGACCCCCTCGAGCGCGCAGAAGGGGCCCCCCCTCTTCTACAGGATCACGGTGCGCCGGTCGCCGAGCGCACGCGGCGACGCAGCGGTCAGTACCAGCGTCGCGCGCGCAGGTACCACCACGTGATGAGCGCGGTCAGCACGATCACCCCGAGCGCGAACGCCTGGCCGTACGGCCACGCGTATTCCGACATCTGGAAGTTCATGCCGAAGTAGCCGGTCACGACCGTGAGCGGCATGAAGATCGTGGCGATGACCGTGAGCCGCTTCATCACTTCGTTCATGCGGTTCGACACGACCGACACGTGCAGCTCGAGCAGCCCGGCGATCTCGTCGCGGAAGGAATCGAGCAGGTCGGACACGCGGGCCAGCCGGTCGTACACGTCGCGCAGGTAGGGACGCAGCTCCGCGGGAATCGCGCGGAACTCGTCGCGCGTGAGCGCCAGGATGGTGTCGCGCTGCGGGCCCACGATGCGCCGCATGGCGGCGATGCCCCGCTTGAGATGAATGATGCGCTCGTACATCTCGCGCCCGTCGCTCTCGAACACCTCTTCTTCGAGCGCGTCCACGTGCTCCGCGATGTGGTCCATGATCGGCAGGTAGTGGTCCACGAGGACGTCGAGCAGGAAGTGCAGCAGGTGCGCCGGGCTCTTGGCGAGCAGCTCGGGCCGCTGCCGAAGGATCGCGCCCGCCGCCGTGACCGAGCGCGTGTCGCCGTCGTGATACGTGGCGAGCACGTTGCGGCTCACGAGCACGTCGATCTCGCGCGTGCTCGGCCGCTGGTCGCCGCGGTCCCATCGCGCCGAGTGCACGACCAGATACAGGTAGTCGCCGTAGTCGTCCACCTTGGGCCGGTTGAGTTGCGACACCATGTCGTCGAGCACCAGCGGGTGCACGCCCAGCGGCGCCAGCAGCTCGCGCGCGACCTCCTCGCCCTCGCCGTCGAGATCGAACCACGCGTTGCCCGCGCCGCCGGCGACCGCGGCACAGGCCGCGTCGCTCGTGGTTTCGCGGGCGCCGGCCGCATCGGCCAGCCAGGTCGTGATCATGCGCTTTCCCCTGCGGTGGCGAGCTCGATGGCGAGCCGGCAAGTCGTGAAGTGGATGTGCACCGCGTCCTCGGTCCGCCGAGCGTAGCCGCCGCCGAGCGTCACGACCAACGGGATCCCGCGCGCGCGGCAGCCCGCGATCACCATACGGTCGCGGCGCTCGAGTCCCGCAAGGCTCAGCGCGAGCCCGCCGAGCTGGTCGTGCTCGTACGGATCCGCCCCCGCCTGATACAGCACCAGTTCGGGGCGGTGCGCCCAGACGCGCTCGAGCGCCGGAGCGAGCGCGGCGGCGTACTCGTCGTCGTCCGTGCCGTCGTCGAGTCCCACGTCGAGATCGCTCCGCTCCTTGGGATTCGGGTAGTTGTGCTCCTGGTGCACCGACAGCGTGAACACCTCCGGCGTCCCGCGAAAGATCGACGCGGTGCCGTTTCCCTGGTGAACGTCGAGATCCACGATCGCCACGCGGCTCACGAGCCCGTCCCGGCGCACCGCGTTGGCCGCCACGGCGAGGTCGTTGATGTAGCAGAAGCCCTCGGCGTGGCCCGCATAGGCGTGATGCAGCCCGCCGCCCACGTGAACCGCCGCCCCGGCTCCGGACTCCAGCGCGCGGCGCGCCGCCAGCGTGGTGCCCGAGGCGCACAGCGAGAAGGCGCGGATCACGTCCGGCTCGACGGGCAGCTCCGAACTCATCGTGCGCCACGTGACCGCCGCCTGTTCGAGATCGTCCAGGTAGTCGGCGTCGTGCGCGAGCGCCAGCAGCGCGCGATCCGAAGGGCCGGGACGCAGCACGGCATCGGCCGCGACGAATCCGCCCGAGACGAGGGCGTCGTGGACGCCGCGATACTTGATGACCGGGAACACGTGGTCCCCGATGTCGCAGGCGTACTCCGGGGTCCAGACCACCGGGACGGAAGGGCTCATGGCGCGATGGTGCCACCGGCGGCGGCGCTCGGGCAAAGTCCCTGCGGCCCCCGCGCGCGCTCCGCTACAATCCACCCCGC
>JADLGX010000380.1 GCA_020849095.1 Candidatus Eiseniibacteriota bacterium | reverse complement strand
TTCTGGGGGAGGGTGGCCGATCGCCGCAGCGGTGACGTCACCACCTTCTACGGCCCGGTCGTCACGCTGCGCGGTCCGCGCGCGCGCGGGCAGGGCATCGTGCCGGTGTGGTACTCGGGCACGGACGACCGCGGCAGCACGCTCTGGCTGGGGCCGTGGTTCCAGCGCGACTTCAAGAGCGGCGCCACGACCCGCGCGCTGCTGCCCCTGGCGTGGTACGAGCGCTTCGCCGGAGGATCGGAGCTCCACGTGCTGCCGCTCAGCGGCCGGGTCCGGCGCGCCAACGGCTACCGGCTCGACTACCTGCTGTGGCCGCTGTGGTCGTCGAGCCTGCAGCCGGACGGCCGGACGCGTTCCTCGTTCCTGCTCTGGCTGGGGCGGGACGAGCGCAGGGCAGAGCGCCACCGCAACTGGCTCCAGCCGCTCTGGTACTTCGACCGGACGGGCGAGCGCTCGAGCTACCTGGCGCTGCTCGGCGGGCTGCTCACTTCTTATGAGCAGACGCCGGAGCGGACCCGGCTCAAGGTGCTCCTCGTGCCCATCCGGACCCGCAAGTCGTCCTGAAAGCGGTCCCTGGGGGGTGGGAGAGGCACTTTCTGGTGGCGAAAAACCCTCATTTCATTGGGGAACTGACGAAAAATGTGCCGGGCGGCCACTATTTTCGAAAGACCGCTGGCTATTTCCGCGGAGTTCGCCGATAGTCCCGGCAGTTCTCGGTTGGCTGTGGATGTGCCGGTGGCATCGGATTCCGCCTGAGACCTCTCGGGCGGCTTTTTTTATGCGCAGGCCGTACACACCAGCCAGACATCCGGTCACAGTGACCGGCCGCCGCCGCGGCGGAACTTCGCGGCAAGTGCGGGTCGTCTCGACCCGGAATACAGCAGGAGTTTCAAGTGGCTAGTGGCACCGTGAAGTGGTTCAACGAAGCGAAGGGCTTTGGCTTCCTTTCGCAGCCGGGTGGCGAAGACGTGTTCGTTCATTTCTCCGCCATCGCGGGCGACGGCTTCAAGACGCTCGCCGAAGGAGAAGCTGTGGAGTTCGAAGTGACCCGTGGACCGAAGGGTCTGCAGGCCGCGAACGTCCGCACGGCCTAACTCGCACGAGGTACCACCTCGCGCTGATGGGGCGGCGTCCGAAAGGACGCCGCCCTTGGCGTATCCGGGAGTTTCCTCCTGCCGCAGGACGCACGATCGCGGCGCATTTCGTGCGAGTTGCCATTTCAGGATTCGGTGGGGCCGGGGCTAAGATTATCGGGCTCAAACCCAGTTCATGGTTTCGTGGCGCCGCTGGCGTCACCCCCCGATTCAGGCGCTCTCCCGGCGAGACCGGCCGCGCGCCTGGCCAATCCCGAAAGGTGTGGCCCCCTCTGTGAGAAAGCTCCACGCGTTCCTCGCGGCCGCGCTCCTCCTGTTGTCCTCCGGCCCGCGCATGGCGCAGGCGGATGTCTTCATCTCCGAACTCTGCGATCCGCAGGCGAACTACTTCACGGATCGCTTCATCGAGATCTACAACTCCGGTCCCGCCGCCGTGGACCTGACGGGCTGGACGCTGGTGGCGATCGCCAACGGAGTCAACGTCCACACCTGGACGCTCTCCGGCACGATCGGCGCGGGTACGGCCAAGGTGGCGGGCAACCCGGCTCCGGTCACCGCCTTCGCGGTGGATTTCCCGAGTGCCCTCTGGGTCACCAACGGTTCCACCGGCGCCGCGTTCAACTGGAACGGCAAGATCGGCGATGGTGCCAAGTTGAAGAACGGGACCGGCATCACGGTGGACAGCCTCCAGGCCACCGCCGACCTGTTCGTCGACAAGGACATGGTCCGCATCTCCAGCGTCGGCACCGGCAGCCTGGGCCTCAACGTGGCCGAGTGGACGATCACCGCGGTCACGCTGGCGAGCAGCGCGTCGCCCGGCTCGCACAACGGCTCGGCTCCTCCGGTGAGCGGCCCGACCATCTCGGGCGTCGTGACCATTCCCGCCCCGCCGGTTGCCGGCGCGCCGACCGACGTGCAGGCCACCGTGACCGATCCGAACAGCCTGCCCATCAATGCCGTGACGCTGTCGTGGGGCACGACCGCCGGATCGCTGACCAACCTGATCGGCATGGTGAACACGACCGGGAACACGTACCTGACCAGCGCCCAGATCCCCGGCCAGATCGTCGGCGCGACCATCTTCTATCGCGTCTCAGCCGAGGATGACTCGGCCAGCAGCCAGTCGGCCATCCAGAGCTACACGATCGGCGGCGGCGGCGGTGGAGTGCCGCCCACCATCACGTCCGTGGGCGAGATGAGCGACTCGACGCTGCTCGTGTTCTTCAGCGAGCCCGTCGCGCAGGCGAGCGCCGAGCTGCCGAGCAACTACACGATCGGCGCCAACGTGGCCGTGAACGCCATCCGCGACCTCGTGAACACCAACCAGGTCTGGGTCACGTTCCGCGGGCTCACCGCCGGCACGAACACGCTGACCGTCAACGGCGTCGCCGACCTGAACGGCGACATCACGATCGGCGCGACCAAGTCCTTCAACTACGTGGACGTGACGATTCCCGCCAACTACTACAGCGGCACCGCCGGGCTCAAGGGCTCGGCGCTGCAGATCCGCCTGCACAACATCATCAAGGCGCACACCGTGGTCAGCTACTCGTCGCTGCTCACGTGGTTCCAGATCACCGACATCAAGCCCAACGGCAAGGTGTGGGACATCTACTCGGACATTCCCGGCGGCATACCGCCCTACGAGTTCACGTTCGGCCAGACCGGCAACGTGTCCTCGAACGAGGGCGTCACGTACAACCGTGAGCATTCCACGCCGCAGTCGTGGTTCGCCGAAGTCTCGCCGCCCGTCTCCGACGCCTTCCACATCTATCCGACCGACGGCAAGGTGAACGGCATCCGCTCGAACTACGCCTACGGCGAAGTCGGCACGCCGACCATCACGACCATGAACGGCAGCATGCTCGGGCCGAGCGTGACGCCGGGCTACTCGGGCACGGTGTTCGAGCCCATCGATGCCTTCAAGGGCGACTGCATCCGCTCCAGCTTCTACATGGCGACGCGCTACCTGTTCGAGGACGGCTCGTGGCCGGGCGGCGCTCCCACGTCGCATGCGCAGTTGCTCCCGTGGGCCGCTGCCCAGTACCTGCAGTGGTCGCAGGCCGATCCGGTGAGCTGGAAGGAGCGCATGCGCAACGGCGCCATCTACACGTTCCAGCACAACCGCAACCCGTTCATCGATCATCCCGAGTTCCTGGTCGCCATCTACGACTCCAACTCGGTCGCCGGCGTGGAGCCCACGCACAACGGCCGGGCCGCGTTCCTGCGCCCGAACACGCCGAATCCCTTCTCGTCGCGCACGACGATCGGGTTCGACCTGCCGCGCCGTGACCAGGTGGCGCTGCACATCTACGACGTGACGGGCCGCCAGGTGCGGACGCTGGTCGCCAAGCGTTCGCTCGAGGCCGGCAGCCACCAGATGACCTGGGACGGCAGCAACGACGTGGGCGGCCGGGTCGAGGCGGGGCTGTACTTCTGCCGCATCGACGTGGGCGCGCAGTCCGAGACGAGGCGCGTCGTGTTCGCGAAGTAGAGCGATCGCGCAGTCGCATCTCGGGGCGCTCGCCACTTCGGCGGGCGCCCCGGTTTTTTCTTCGCCGGGCAATGCGATGCGGTCTCGGTGCCACCCCCGTGCGATACTGCCGCACCCCCCCTGTCCCGGAATCCCCTCGTCGCCCTCCTCCCCCAGAGGACGTGCCCCATGAAGGACGCCGAACAGGTTGCGCTCGCCCTGAGCATCACCCCCGAGACCATCCGGGCCCGACTCGCCGCCGTCGGTCTGCAGCCAGCCGATCGTGAACTGCTTCGCGCCGCGGCACCCGCGGCGGCAGGCATCGCGGACGAGTTCCTCACGTCACTCTATCGCCGCCTTCGCGACTATCCCGACGGCGCGGCGCTCCTGGCCTCGGAAGCGCAGGTCGAGCGCCTCAAGCGGATGCAGCGCGGTTATCTCGACGAGCTGTTCGGCTCCGAGATGGACTGGGAGTATGCCCTGCGTCGGTTGTGGATCGGCGTCGTGCACCACCGCGTGCGCCTGGCGCCGCAGTGGTACCTGACCGCGTACTCGCACTTCGTCTGCGACCACCTCGACGTGCTCTTCGCCTCGGCCCCGTCGGCGGCGATCGCTCACGAACAGGCGGTCGTGCTGCTCATGACGGTGTTCTTCGACGCGAGCCTGGCGCTGGACTCCTACGGGCGCAGCGAGGAGGCCGAGTTGTGGAGCCGCGCGCAGCAGGACGACGCCCGGCCGGCGCACGAGGCGCGCGCGGCGGAGCATGCG
>JADLGX010000379.1 GCA_020849095.1 Candidatus Eiseniibacteriota bacterium | reverse complement strand
TGTTCGACGAGAAGCGCTACTTCCGCACCGGCGGGGAGGCGAGCGTCGTGGAGTTTCGCGGCTGGAAGCTCGGCCTGCTGATCTGCGAGGACATCTGGGAGGCGGAGCCGGTGCGCGCGGCGGCGCAATGCGGCGCCGAGCTGCTGCTGGTCATCAATGCCTCGCCCTTCGACATGCACAAGCAGCGCGAGCGCGAGGCCATCGCGCGCGCGCGCGTCGCCGATGTCGGCCTGCCGCTCGTCTACCTGAACCTCTTCGGCGGCCAGGACGAGCTGGTGTTCGACGGCCGTTCCTTCGTGATGAACGCCGACGGCACGCTGGCCTTCCGCGCTCCGGCGCACGTCGAAGGCGTCTGGCCGGTGGAGTTCGAACGGCGTGGCGGCCGCGCCTGCGCGCTGCCGGCTGCGGTGGCGCCCGAGCTGTCCGACGTCGCGAACGTCTACGGTGCGCTGGTGCAGGGCGTGCGTGACTACGTCGGCAAGCACAAGTTTCCGGGTGTCGTGATGGGCCTGTCGGGTGGCGTCGACTCGGCGCTGACGCTGGCGATCGCGGTGGACGCGCTCGGGCCCGAGCGCGTGCAGGTCGTGATGATGCCCTCGCGCTACACCGCGCAGATGAGCCGTGACGACGCGGCGGCTGAGGCACGCGCGCTCGGCGTCGCCTACAGCGAGATTCCGATCGAGGGGCTGTTCGCTGCGGCGCTCGGGGCGCTCGCCGGGGCCTTCGCCGGCCGCGCGCCGGACACGACCGAGGAGAACATCCAGGCCCGCTGCCGCGGGCTGCTGCTGATGGCGATCTCGAACAAGACCGGGCGCATGCTGCTCACCACCGGCAACAAGAGCGAGATGGCGGTCGGCTACGCCACGCTGTACGGCGACATGGCCGGCGGGTTCGCGCCGATCAAGGACTGCAGCAAATTGCTGGTCTACCGTCTGGCGCGCTACCGCAACGGCCTCGCGCCGGTGATCCCCGAGCGCGTGCTCACGCGGGCGCCGAGCGCGGAGCTGCGGCCCGAACAGAAGGATACCGATTCGCTGCCGCCCTACGAGGTGCTCGACCCGATCCTCGAGGCTTTCATCGAGGAGGACCTGTCGGTCGAGGAGATCGCGGCGCGCGGCTTCGATCGCGCCACGGTGGCGCGCGTGCTCGACATGGTCCAGCGCAATGAGTACAAGCGCCGGCAGGCGCCGCCGGGCGTGCGCGTCAGCCGCCGCGCCTTCGGCCGCGACTGGCGTTATCCGATCACCAGCGGCTACCGCCGCTGACGGGCGCTCAGCGCCAGAACTTCCACCAGCGCTTCGGGCGCAGATCGCCCGGCCCCGCGCCCGGGTAATTCAACTGGTAGACCTGCTCGAGGTTGCGCGCGTGCTCCTCGAGGCCCAGGCGATGGTCGCTTTCGATCATGATCGCCAGCGCCGCGCGCACGGCGGGCGCGCCGTCGTACTGCTCGACCACGCGCGCAGCACGCTGGGAGGCGGCCAGCCAGGCGCCGCGCTTGACGTAGTAGCGCGCGACGTTGACCTCGTATTCGGCCAGGCGGTTGCGCTGGTAGACCATGCGGCGCAGCGCGTCGTGCGCGTAAGCGCTCTTCGGATAGCGCTCGACGACGACCCGGAAGGCATTGATCGACTGCAGCGCGGTCGAGGGCGGGCGGCGCGCCATGTCGACGCCCAGCCAGCGTTCCACCTTGTAGGGCTGGCGCTCGAAGTCGATCAGGCCCTTCATGTACCAGGCGTAGTCGACGCGCGGATGCGTCGGGTATTCGCGCAGGAACTGCTCGGCCGCGTCGGTGGCCGACTCCTTCTCGCCCTTGCGGTAGTAGACATAGACCAGGTCGAGCCGCGCCTGCCGCGCTTCGTCGCTGAACGGGAACCGCGAGGTCAGCGCCTCGTACTGGCGCACGGCGTACTCGTAGTCGCTGCTGAGCAGCGCCTTGTGGGCGAGGCTGTAGAGCTGCTCCGCGGTGACGCGCCGGTTGTCACGCTCCGAGCGGCGGCCGTGGCAGCCAGCGAGCAGGACCAGCAGGGCGAGTGTGGCCGCCCCGGCGATGCGGGCGCGATCGGCAGGGAGGCGGGACCTTGGGTTCACGAGTGGTAACCTGAACGGGACGGCTAAACAGGCAGTATAGCGAATCCGGCCAAACGGCTTTCTGACCCGCCCATGCCCCCCGAGTTCCACACGCACGTTCTCGAGCTGCCCGCCGACGCCGCGGGCCAGCGGCTCGACCAGGCCCTGGCTGCGGCCCTGCCGCAGTACTCGCGCGCCCGCATCCAGCGCTGGATCCGCGACGGGCACGTGAAGCTGGGCGGGGTGGCGCGGTCTCCGAGGCCCCGTGATCGGGTGGCTGGCGGTGAGCAGGTGACCCTGGCCGCCGAGTTCGAGGCCGTGGTGGGGCTCGAACCCGAAGCGCGCACGCTCGCCATCGTCCATGAGGACGCGGCGCTCATCGTGCTCGACAAGCCGCCGGGCCTCGTCGTGCATCCGGGAGCCGGCAATCCGCGCCACACGCTGCAGCAGGCGCTGCTCGCCTACGACGCGCGGCTCGCGCGCGTGCCGCGCGCCGGGCTGGTGCACCGGCTCGACAAGGACACGAGCGGCCTGATGGTCGTGGCCCGCACGCCCGAGGCGCACACCCGCCTGGTCGAGTCGCTGCAGGCCCGCGCCATCCGGCGCGAGTACCTCGCGCTGGTCATCGGCCGGCCGACCGGCGGCGGCACGATCGATGAACCGATCGGCCGTCACCGCCAGCAGCGCACGCGCATGAGCGTGCGCGCCGACGGGCGCGCGTCCGTCACGCACTATCGCATCGAGGAACGCTTCCGCGGCCACACGCTGCTGCGCGTGCGCCTCGA
>JADLGX010000378.1 GCA_020849095.1 Candidatus Eiseniibacteriota bacterium | reverse complement strand
TCGCCGCCGGCGGAGTGCGAACCGTTGTGGACCTGCGGCCGGCATCGGAGCCGCGCGGGTTCGACGAGGCGGCGGTGGCCCGGGCAGCCGGGATCGAGTACCTGCTCCTGCCCGTGACGGCCGCATCACTGAGCGACTCGACCTTCGACGCGTTTCGGGCGCTGATGAAGAAGCGCGGCGCGTCGGCCGTGCTGGTGCACTGCCACTCCGGCAACCGCGTGGGCGCGGTGATGGTTCCTTACCTAGTGCTGGATCGCGGCTGGACGCTGGAACGGGCGATCGCGACGGCGGAAGCGGGCGGAATGCGGACGCCGGCGCTGAAGGAGAAGGCGGTGGCGTATTTGAGGGCGCGGGGGCGCTAGCGTCGCGCCTTGGCGCGGGAACGGGCGGCGCTCATCGCAAGATGACCACACGAGTCACGAGTTGGGCTTCCGCCGTGACCAACCGCACGAAGTAGACCCCGCGCTCGGCACGCCGCCCGGTCGACGTGACGCCGTCCCACTCGAACGCACGCGTGCCCTGCGGCAGCAGTCCATCCCAGAGCAGGCGAACGCGCCGCCCAACCACGTCGTGCACGGAAAGTTGCATGCGCGCGTCGCGCGAGGTCCAGACGTCGAACCGAAGCCCGCCACGCGGCCGAAGGACCGGCATCGCGCCGGGAGCGGGCGCCGCAGCCGCGTATACGCCGCGCAGCTCGACGGCCGGATCGCTCGACAACGCGCGGACAACGTTATTGAGCGTATCGAGTTCCTCGAAGGCGCCGCCCGCGTCAAGGCGTGCGACGAGCGAATCGCAGGGCGTGCAGGGGAGCTTCAGCTCGACGCTCGAGTGAGGCGGGAGCACGAACGAGCGCGAGGTGAGCACGTCACCGTTCGCGCGCGACAGAGTGAGACGCGCCCCCAGAGCGGGGCGAGTGCCATGGTGGTGTGCGCGCAAGACGGCTTCGCCGCTGCCCACGCCGTTCACTCGCAACAACTGCAGCGACAGATCATCGCGCCTTGCGGCGAACGAATCATTCGTCTCGACGTCGAATGGGAGTCCCTTCGGCCGCTGCCGGGCCTCGTTCCGCGCCGCCTCGACAGGAATGCCGGCATCGTATTCGTCGCACACCTCGCGCGAGTCACAATCCACGTCACATTCGCCATCCCACGTGTCTTGGCAGAGCTGACGGCAACTGTCGCCGACACACCAGGCACTGCCCAGTGTCGGGCAGGAGGCATGGCAGATACCCTCCGGCAGCCACACGCACGCCGTTCGAAGTCCGCAGAGGCGATTCGCCCGCATGCGAACCAGCGTCGGCTCGAAGCAGCGCGTCCGCTGCCCCGCCACACACAGCCGTCGTCCCGGAATGCTGCCGTCGCACAGTCCCAAGTCACGGTAGAGCTGAGTGCACTCCTCCCCCACGGGCACGCAGCTTCCAGACGGCCCGGCGCAGGGCAGGTCGTAGCGTCGGATGAGCGTCAGGAGCCAGAACACCAAGGACGTGCGAAGCACCGAAGGCCTCCCGGTCTCCCACGGGTTGGCGTGATCGACGAACGCATACTTGTCGGGATAGCCCCCAAGGTCATCGCCCTTCAGGCACATCGCGAACAGTCGCGACAGCACGCGTGCCGCGTCATCGCGATGACCGGACACGGCCAGATCTAGTCCGACCGAGGCCAGTTCGCTGGTCCAGCCACGCGTATCGCCACCGCCAGGATCGCTCGCGTAGTCGAACAGCGAGTCGCGGTAGACGAGCAACCCATCGGGACCGACGCGCCGCTGCAGGAACTCGATCGTATTCACCGCGAGGTACTCGGTGAGCTCGAGCGAGGGCCGCAGGCTCCGCAGCATCAACAGCTCGTTGGCCATCCACGCCGAGTAGTTCGTGTTGCGTCCCGAGGCCAGAAAAGGCTGGTGCGGAAACGCGCCATCCTCGAACTGCTTGGGCGCCGTGCGATCCACGATGCCGTCGGCGATGGCCGCGCTCGTCACGGAACCATCGAGACGCGCGAGAAACGCGTGATTCAGGGCGCACATGAGGCCGCCATTCATCGTGAGATTGAAGTCGGTCTGCGCTTGAACGCAGCGCGCTCCCGCGCGGCGCCCCGCGGTCAGAAATCGCTCCTCGCGCAGCAGGTCGTAGGCGTCCAGCATGAGGTAGCCGTACATGCCGTCACGCGGGCCGTTGCCCAGGGCGGCATCGCCGAGCGAGAGCAGGTAGTCCAGGCGCGCGAGCGCCTCCCGGTAGTGCTCGGTCCGGTGCCCGAACCGGTACAGGTTCAGGTAGCCCATGGCCTGGCTCATCACGTTCAACCGGAGCATCTCGAGCGGGTAGTCGAGCGGGCGCGGATCCAGCGTGAAGGGTAGCCCGTAGCGGCGCTCGCGCAGGAAGCGGTCGGTGTACGCGATCTCGCGCGCCAGCTGGCAGCGAAGCACGTCTGTGCAGGCGGGCAGCACCTCGGGCGGCGCTTCGGGGTCCGGCGGACGGCTCCAGGCCGGCGTTCCACTCAAGGTCAGAAACAGCAATCCGAGCAGGGCGAACGGGATCCAGAGGCGCGGCAGGGTCGGCATTCAAGGGGCCCGGTGAGGAGAACAACCTCGGCCGGTCGTTCCGGCCGTTCGCCCCAGTCCGCGTCAGAACTGCGGAAATCCGGAAGAACGCTCCGGTCCTCGTGCGCTTTTCCCCCGCGCGGGCGTTTACCGGGTAGACCGGCAGCGGAATCACGCCGCCCCAGCCCTCCATCCGGCTCCACGGAGTCCTCCATGCGCCTGCGCTCACTCTTCGCAATGCTGGCTGCCGCCAGCCTCGGAACCCTACCCGCCACACCTTCGGACGCCGCGTGGCCGCGCGATCCCGCACTCGGCGGGCTCGTCGTGTGCGCGGCCGCCTCGGCTCAATACGCCCCGGTGGGGGTCAGCGATGGAGCAGGCGGCAGCATCTTTGCCTGGTTCGACCTCCGGAACGGGAACCACGACATCTATGTGCAGCGCATCTCTCCGGCAGGCGTTCCGCTGTGGACCGCGAACGGCGTCGCCGCCTGCACCCAATCCGCGGTCCAGACGGACCCGGAGATCGTCTCGGACGGTGAAGGCGGCGCGATCATCGCTTGGAAGGACTCACGCGCCGGCAACACCGACCTTTACGCGCAACGCATCAACGCCGCCGGGGCGGCGCAGTGGACCGCGAACGGGGTTGCCGTGTGCAACGCCCTGACCACGCAGGACGCGTTCGTCATGACCTCCGACGAGGCGGGCGGAGCCATTCTCGCCTGGCGCGACCTGCGCAACGGCGCGGCCGACATCTACGCCCAGCGTATGAACGAGTCCGGATCCGCCATGTGGACCGTGAACGGGATCGCCGTGTGCAATGCCGCCGACATTCAGAACAGCGTCGCGATCACATCCGACGGCATCGGCGGGACCATCCTGTGCTGGGCGGATGCCCGCAACCTGGCCGGAACCGGGTACGACATCTACGCCCAGCGGCTCTCTGCGCTGGGGACCGCATCCTGGGGCGCCAACGGCACGGCCGTCATCTCCACGACCGGAGGCCAGGACGCCCCGATGCTCGTGGGCGACGACGCCGGCGGAGCCATCGTCGTCTGGCACGACAACAGGTCCGGCAACCACGACCTCTACGCCCAGCACATGACCTCGGGCGCATCGCGTGTATGGACCTCCACGGGATTGCTGGTGAGTTCCACTCCGGAGTCGCAGATCTTCCCGCGCCTTGCGCGCGATGGCTCCGGCGGCGCGATCATCGCGTGGCAGGACTATCGCAATGACGCCATCTACCCCGACCTCTACGCCTCGAAGGTCACCGGCACAGGAGTGCTGCCCTGGACAGCCAACTGGGTCGCGGTCTCGACCGCGACCCAGTCCCAGTCGCTCTCGTCCATCGTTTCGGACGGCGTTGGCGGGGCGGTCCTGACATGGAACGACTCCCGGGACTCCAACTACGACGTCTACGCCCAGCGCCTGAATGCATCGGGCTCGGCGCAATGGGGCTCGGGTGGGTTGGCCGTCAGCACCGCGATTTTCGAACAGGGCGATGCCATCATCGTGCCGTCCGACGATGGCAGCTTCGTCCTTTGCTGGCAGGACTATCGGGACAACACCATCACGGACATCTACGCGCAGCGCGTGGACCGCTACGGCAAGCTCGGCGCTCCCGAACCGGCGATCACGAAGGCGAAGGACGTCCCGAACGACCAGGGCGGGTTCGTGAAGGTGTCGTGGGACGCGTCGTACCTCGACGCCGATCCCACTTACGGCATCTTCGAGTACCGCGTCTTCCGCAGCGCGCCCGGCTCGCTCGCCTCGCTCGCCGCCGGCCGCGCCACCACCACCGACTCCGACGAGGCGGTCGCCACCGGTGCGCTGCTGCTGATGCCCAACGCCACCACCGCCACGGCCTGGGAGTACGTGGGCACGCAGGCGGCCGAAGCGCTGGACTCTTACAGCCGCGTCGTCGCCACCACGAGCGACTCGATTGGCGGCAGCAACCCGCGCACGTACTTCATGGTCGAGGCGCGGGCCGGTACGGCGGCTTCGTCGCAGCGCTGGTACTCGCTGCCCGACTCGGGCTACTCGGTGGACAACCTCGCGCCTGCCGCGCCGGCGCCGCTGACGGGCCAGTACGCGGCGGGCACCACGCAGCTGCACTGGAACCGCAACACCGAAGCCGACCTCGCAGGCTATCGGCTCTATCGAGGAACCACGGTCTCGTTCGTGCCGGGCCCGTCCAGCTTCGTCACGGCGCTCGCCGACACCGGCCACGCCGACGGCGCGGGCTCGCCCTACGTGTACAAGCTCACGGCAGTGGACGTGCACGGCAACGAGTCCCCGGTCGCGACGCTGGTCCCCTTGGGCACGCTTGGCGTCTCCGACGGTTCCGCCGCCACGCTGTCGTTCGCCGCGCCGCTGCCCAACCCGGCGCGCGGCTCGACCACGCTGCGCTTCTCGCTCACGCAGCGCGGACCGGTGAAGCTCGCGCTCTACGACGCCGCGGGCCGCCGCGTGGCGACGGTTGCCGACGGCGTGATGGACGCCGGCATGCACAGCGCCACGCTGCAGCTGCGTGACGGCGCGGGCCGCGCGCTGCCCGCGGGGCTGTACCTGGCGCGCCTCGAGGCCGAAGGGCGTTCGATCACGCGGAGGGTGGCTTCGATTCGCTAGCCGCGAGTCGGCAGCAACTGGCGAACAACAAACGAGGGCGGGCGCCACTCGGCGCTCGCTCACTCGCGGGAGTACGGAAGGCCGCAACTTTGCCCTCGCGACGGCCGCCTCACCTCGATAGGCTGCGCCAATCCGTTCGCCAAAATCTCTCTCATGGCTCGATTGCGGCGGATCGGATGATGGCGCGCCCCCCCGGTCGCGTGATCCGAGGACTTTCGATTCGCCGGCGCACGCCCCTTCGGACGCCGGATGCCCGGAGTTTCGCGCGACGTTCGACGCTGGACGGCCCCGATGGAGGGCC
>JADLGX010000377.1 GCA_020849095.1 Candidatus Eiseniibacteriota bacterium | reverse complement strand
GAGCGCAACATCACCAAGGAAGAAGTCGGCATGTCGGGACTGTTCCTGCTCTCCGACATGGCCAGCGGCATCACCGGCACCACGCTGTACGTGGACGCCGGCTGGCACATCCTGGGCATGTAGTCCTTCGGTTGCACGGGCCCCGGGGCCGCCCGGTTGCCCATCGCGGTCCCGCTGGCTAGACTTGCCCGCGACGAATCCCCCCCGGACACCCGTCTTCCGTCCGAGGGGGATCTTCTTGAACCGCTCCGTCTATCGCGTCGAAGTCCTCCCCTTCGTGTGGGGGATCGGCCTGCTGCTCGCGGCCACGGCGCTCTCCGATGCCCTGCTCCACTCGCTGAAGCTGGTGTGGGTCGGCCGCTGGCTCGGCATTCCCGGCACGCTGCTCATCGTGGCGTCGTTCGCGTACAGCCTGCGCAAGCGCAAGCTGGTCACGTCGGGCTCGCCGGCGCGGCTGCTCGAGCTGCACGAACAGCTCGCCTGGGCCGGCTCGCTGCTGGTGCTGGTGCACGCGGGCATCCACCTGCACGCGTGGCTGCCCTGGCTCGCCACGCTCGCGATGCTCGTGAACATCGTGAGCGGGCTCGTGGGCCGCCAGCTGCTGCAGCGCGCCCGCAAGCACGTGGACGAACGGCGCGCCGCCCTGCGCGAATCCGGCGCCGCGGCCGAGGAGGTCGAGAAGACGCTCTTCTGGGACGCCGTCGCCGTGGACGCGATGAAGAAGTGGCGCTTCGTGCACTTCCCGATCACGACGGCGTTCACCGCGCTGGCGCTGGCGCACATCGTGAGCACGCTGCTGCTGTGGGGGTGGCGATGAACCGGCCCGCGCTGCTCACCTGGACTTTCGTGCTGGCCGTGCTCGGGCTGTCGCTGGCGCTGCCCCACGCCATGCTGTCCCCCGCCGCGCTGATTCCCGCGCATGCCGAACTCGAACGCGACTGCCTCGCCTGCCACTCGCTGGGCAAGGGCGTGCCGAGTGCGCGCTGCGTGGAGTGCCACGCGGTCGCGGGCATCGGGCTGTTCACCACCCGGGGCGCGCCCATCGCGAAACCGTCGGTGAAGGCGTCGTTCCATCAGCGCCTGAAGCAGACCGACTGCCGGGCCTGCCACAGCGAGCACCCGGGATCGCGCGGCAACCAGGCCAACGCCGGCTTCACGCACGCCATGCTGACGCCCGCCGACCGCGACGACTGCGCTTCGTGCCACTCGGCACCGGGCGACGCGCTGCACCGCGGCGTCACGGGCTCGTGCGCGACGTGCCACTCGACCGAGCGCTGGAAGCCCGCCACATTCGACCACCAGAAGTACTGGCCACTCGACCGCGATCACACGACCAGCTGCGTGACCTGCCATCCGGGCAGCGTTTTCACCCGTTACACCTGCTACGGTTGCCACGAGCACAGTGTGGCCCGCATGCAGCGCGAGCACGCCGAGGAGCGCATCCGCGACCTCGACGACTGCGTGCGCTGCCACAAGACCCCGAGTGAACACGGCGAAGGTGGCGAGCATGGCGAACGTGGCGAGCGAGGCGGACGGCGCGGAGGGGATGACGACTGAACGGATCGCGCGGCGACGGCGAACACCGCGCGCGGCGTTCCTGGCGGGCCTGCTCGCGTGCGTCGTGGCCGCGAGCGGGGCCTGCACCTCCCCGCGCCCACCGGCCGCGGAACGCCCGGCCGCACGGGTCGAGCAGGGGCTTTCCGACGCGCAGCTCGTGGATCGCGTCCAGCGCCAGACGTTTCGCTACTTCTGGGACTTCGGCCACCCGGTCAGCGGCCTGGCGCGCGACCGCAGCAACTCCACCGACCCCGAAGGCCATGACGTTTGCACTTCGGGCGGCACGGGATTCGGCGTCATGGCCATCGTGGTCGCGGCCGAACGCGGCTGGGTCGGCCGCGCCGAAGCGCTCGAGCGCCTGCTCCGGATGACCGCGTTTCTCCAGAAGTCCGAGCGCCACCGCGGCGTGTTCCCGCACTGGTTGAACGGCGCCACCGGCCGCACGATCGCGTTCGGCGATGACGACGACGGCGGCGACATCGTCGAGACCGCGTACCTGATGCAGGGCCTGCTCACCGCGCGCCAGTATTTCGCCGGGGCCGATTCCTCGGAAGCCGAACTGCGCCGGCGCATCGACGCGCTGTGGCGCGAGGTGGAATGGACCTGGCACGTCGCCCCCGGAGAACCGGCGCTCATGTGGAACCGCAGCCCGCGTTCGGGTTTCGCCGTGGGCGCCGGCGTGAGCGGATGGAACGAGGCGCTGATCACGTACGTGCTCGCCGCGAGCTCCCCCACCCATCCGATCGACACGACGCTCTACCACCGCGGCTGGGCGCGTGACGGAGCCATGGTGAACGGGCGCGAGTACTTCGGCATCCGCCTGCCGCTGGGACCGGGCTTCGGCGGGCCGCTCTTCTTCGAGCACTACTCGTTCCTCGGCCTCGATCCGCGCGGGCTCGAGGACCGCTACGCCAGCTACTGGGAGCAGTGCGTGAACCACACGCTCATCAACCGCGAGCACTGCGTGCGCAACCCGAAGCGCTTTCGCGGCTACGGCACGGGCGCCTGGGGGCTCACGGCGAGCGACGTGGAAGGAGGCTACGCCGCTAACTCTCCGGCCGAGGATACGGGCGTGATCACGCCGTCGGCCGCGCTCTCGTCGTTTCCGTATACGCCGCGCTACTCGATGCAGGCGCTGCGCCACTTTCACGACGAGCTGGGCGGCCGGCTGTGGAGCGAGTACGGGTTCGTGGACGCGTACAACGAGTCCGGCAACTGGACCGCGGCGAGCCACCTGGCCATCGACCAGGGCCCGATCGTGGTGATGATCGAGAACTACCGCACGCGGCTGCCGTGGAAACTGTTCATGAGTT
>JADLGX010000376.1 GCA_020849095.1 Candidatus Eiseniibacteriota bacterium | reverse complement strand
GTGCGCTCGCGCAGGGGCGGCACGTACAGGGGCACGACCTTGAGGCGGTAGTACAGGTCCTCGCGGAACGTTCCCTCGCGCACCATGCGCTCGAGGTCCTGGTTGGTCGCCGAGATGATGCGCAGGTTGACCGTGATGTCCTTGGTGCCGCCGACGCGCTTGAACGTGCGGCGCTCGAGCACGCGCAGCAGCTTCACCTGCAGCATGGGCGACATTTCCCCGATCTCGTCGAGGAACAGGGTGCCGCCGCTGGCGATCTCCATGAGGCCCAGCTTCTGCGCGCGCGCGTCGGTGAACGCGCCCTTCTCGTAGCCGAACAGCTCGCTCTCGAGCAGCTCACCCGGAATCGCGGCGCAGTTGATCTCGACGAACGGCTGCGAGTGCCGCGCGCTCATGCGATGAATGAGGTTGGCGAAGTACTCCTTGCCCGTTCCGCTCTCGCCCTCGATCAGCACGCTGGTGGTGTCGCCGCGCGCCACCTGCTCGGCGATGGCGTAGGCCTCCTGCATGGAAGGGCTGCCCGAGTGCAGGTAGTCGTCGTCCGCGAACGCCTGGTGGCGGAGCCGGCGCAGCTCGAGCCAGATCTTCTGCGACTCCAGCGCGCGCGCCGCGATGGCGAGCAGTTCCTCGGCCTGGAAGGGCTTCTTCACGAACCAGAACGCGCCGGCGCTCATGGCCTCGACGGCCGTTTCCAGCTCGCCGAACGCCGTCATGAGCACGACCGACACCTCCGGCTGCAGGCGCTTCACCTCGCGCAGCAGGTCGAGTCCGGTGCCGTCCGGCAGCTTGAGGTCGAAGAACGCCATGTCGGGCATGTCGCGTTCGATCGCCGCGCGCGCCTCGCGGACGGAACCGGCGCTGGTCACCGTGTAGCCGTCGTCCTCGAGCGCCTGGCAGACGAAGTGCCGGATGGAGTCCTGGTCGTCCACGACCAGGATGTTGGCCTTGCTCATGACTTCCCTCCGTGTGATTCCAGCGGAAGCTCCACGCGGAACGTGGCGCCTTTGCCGGGCTCGCTCTGCACGGTGAGGTGTCCACCGTGCCGTTTGACGATGTCGTGTGTGATGTAGAGCCCCAGCCCCGTTCCGCCGGGTTTGGTCGTGAAGAATGGTTCGAATAGCGTCCGGCAGGTGGCTTCGTCGATGCCCGGTCCGTCGTCGGTCACGCTGGCCACCACCGTGTGCGAAGCGACGCGCTTGCGGCCGCGCCCGTGCGCCGCGCCGGCCTCCGCGCGCACGCGGATCGTGGCTCCGTCCGGCGAGGCCTCGGCGGCGTTCTTGACGAGGTTGATGAACACCTGCTGCATCTGGTCGCCGTCGTGCGGCACGTCGGGCAGGCCCGCGGCGAGTTCGTAGACGACGCGGATCTCCTTGCGCGCCAGCAGCCCTTCGAGCGACTGCTCGGCCCGGCGCAGCGTGGTCTCGAGCGGCCGCGGCTGCAGGTCGAGACGGCGCGGGTGCGTGACGTCGAACAGCTCCTGGACGATCCGGTCCAGGCGCTTGATCTCGCCGAGCACGAAGTCGACGTTCTTCTTCTGCTTCTCGTCGCCGTCCACGACGCGCGCCAGGTGCTGCACGCCCATGGCGATGCCGGTCAGCGGATTGCGGATCTCGTGCGCCACGCTCGACGTGAACCGGCCCAGCGCGGCGAGCCGGTCCAGCTGGCGCGCGTGTTCCTCGGCCCGCTTGATGGGCGTGAGGTCGAGGAACGTGGCGATCGAGCCGTACACGGTGCCGTGGTCGTCGCGCAGCGCCGACGTGGTCATGCGCACCGGCAGCGCGGCGCCGTCGCGGGTGATCAGCGAGGTCTCCTGGCGGTGCACGTCGAGCCCGCGTTCCAGCGTCCCGGCCAGCAGCGCCTCGCCCTGGGCGCCGAACACCTCGCCCACCGAGCGATCGAGCGCGTCGGCCTCCTTCCAGCCCAGCAGGTCCTCCGCGGCGCGGTTGAAGCTGAGCACCTCGCCGTGCAGGCTGAACGCGACGAGCGCGCTCGCCATGCTGTCGAGTACGTGCTCCTGAAAGCGCTGGCTCTTGCGCAGGTCCTGGAACAGCCGCGCGTTCTCGACCATGGGCGCCACCGACAGCGCGATGGATTCCACCAGCGTGACGTCGGCGGCCGTGAGCGGCGGCGCGTTGGAGGTCCGCGCCGCGCCGATGATGCCCAGCGACGGCAGCCGGTCGCACGACAGGCAGCGGCGCTGGGTCTCCTCGCGGTCGTGCGCCCACGTGGCCGCGGCCGGTCCCGCCGGCGGCGCGAGCATGGTGGCGTCCCCGAGCATGCAGCGCTCGCAGGCGGCACCTCCCCCGTCGGACTGGCTCCGCTGGAGGGGCACCGTCGCCATGGAGCCGATGCGCGCGAACACGTCGTGCAGCGGATGGGCGGCGCCGACGAACGCGGGCGGATGGCGCCGGCAGTCGTGATGCAGCAGCGTGCGGTTGAGCCAGATCGCGCGCGAGAGCGAGCCGCGGTCGCCGACCAGCGGGATCTCCAGACTGACGGTGTCGTCGCCGCCGAGTGCGCCGCCGCCGCCCGTCCAGGCTCCGGTCAACACGCCGCGCTCGCGATCGATGAGCAGCAGGCAGACCTGGTCGAAGCCGAACGCGCGCTGCAGGTAGCGCGTCACCGTGCGCGTGGTCTCGGCGGTGTCCTGGGTCGTGGTCAGGCTGCCGGCGACCTCCCGCAGCGAAACCAGCTGGACGTTGGTCTCGATCAGCCGGCGATGGCTGCGCTCGAGCTCCTCGACCAGCTCGCCCAGGGTGCGCACGAGCACGTCCGTGTCGGCCAGCCCGACCGTGGCCGATGAGGCCGACCGGTCGGACAGTCCGCGGACTTCGTCCACCCTCCGCAGCAGTTCGCGCAGGGTTTCACGATTCGCTTCAGCCATGGAACCACGTCAGCGCCGGCGGAAGGGGTCCTCCGGCGCGGTCTCACGAGCGAGACCTGCGGGCGCGCCGCCTGTTGGGCGGGGGTCGGCGGCGCGCCTCGAGTTTCGTCTGCGGGCCACGCGGGGCCCGCCATGGATCAGGCGTTCTCGACGAAGTCGCGAACGGTCTGGGCCACGTATCGGATCTGCTCTTCGGAAAGCTCCGGGTAGATCGGCAGCGCCAGCGTCTCGGCGGCCGCGGCTTCGGAGACCGGCATCGAGCCGGGCTTGTAGCCGAGGTGCGCGAAGCACTTCTGCACGTGCAGCGGGACCGGGTAGTAGACCTCGCAGCCGATGTTCTTCTCGCCGAGGTGCTTCTTGAGCTCGTCACGCTTGGGCACGCGGACCACGTACTGGTTGTAGATGTGGCGCGTGCGCGTGTCGTGGTAAGGGCGGCCGACCCGCGAGCCTTCGAACAACTGGTTGTACAGCGCGGCGTTCTTGGCGCGCTGCTCGCTCCAGCGGTCGAGGTGGCGCAGCTTCACGCGCAGGATCGCCGCCTGGAGGGCGTCGAGCCGCGAGTTGGTGCCGACCAGCGAGTGGTAGTACTTGGGCTTCGCGCCGTGATTGCAGAGCAGGCGGGCCTTCTCGGCCAGCTCGGCGTTCTGCGTCACGATCATGCCGCCGTCGCCGGCGCCGCCCAGGTTCTTGGACGGGAAGAACGAGAAGGTGCCGAAGTCGCACATGGAACCGGAGCGCTTGCCTTCCCACTCCGAGCCGATCGACTGCGCGGCATC
>JADLGX010000375.1 GCA_020849095.1 Candidatus Eiseniibacteriota bacterium | reverse complement strand
GAATCCCGCGCGCGAGCTTCCTCCGGATGTCCGCGCGCTCCGGCGCGTACGTGACGAGCGCGATGAAGGTGTTCGCGACCGGCTCGAGCCACGCGGCAGGGCGGTGCGCGAAGAGCCGCTCGTCGGCAAGTTGCAGCCGCGCCTCATCGGCACTGGCGACGATCCAGCGCCAGTCCACCTGGCGGTCCACGCTCCAGGAGCGCCACGGCATGGCGCGCAGCGCCGCCAGGTGGCGATCGAGCCTTGCGATGCGGGCGGCCAGGGTGTCCGGCGCGAAGGAGGGAATCCGGCAGCCGTCCTCGAACAGCCCGGTGTTGGCGGCGCCGCTCGGGTCGATCGCGAAGCGCAGCGCGATCACGTCCTTGGCGACCGAGACAAAGGCCGGCGTCCCGGGGAATCGCAGCGAGGCGAGCGTCGCGCCGGGAGCATAGGCGGTGGTCGGCGGCGCGGCGCGCTTCGCGCGCGGCGAAGCGGCTTCGGACGGGAGTGCGGCGAGTGCGGCGATGAGCGCCGCGCAGAGGTAATGCGATCGGGTCGTCATGTGGGGGAATCTACCCAGTCTCATGGCCCGGAACCAGAGTCGGCCTCGTCGGCCCTGCGCCAACGGGACGGATTTCGCGTGCGATTTCGGCCCCGAACGTCGTTTGTGCTTTTGTCGGCCATACCGGCCACCGCGCAGTCCATCCCTCGGAGGCAATCCATGCTCGCTCGCACGTTCCGCTCGTTGAGCGGGCCCGTCGCACTCGCTGCCCTCCTCGTCGCCGCCCACGGCACGCCGGCTTCTGCCGAGTGGCCGGGCGATCCGACGGTCAACGTGCCGGTGTGCACCGCGACCAACCACCAGGTCGAGCCCTCCGCCATCTCCGACGGGGCGGGGGGAATGATCGTCGCCTGGGGCGACCTTCGTAATGGAACATCCGACGTCTACGCCCAGCGCATCAGCTCCGCGGGCGTTCCGCTCTGGACCGCCAACGGTGTCGCGGTGTCCGTCGTCACCGGCGATCAGGCGAATCCCGTCCTCGTGAGCGACGGGGCCGGGGGAGCGATCATCACCTGGGGAGATGCTCGTTCCGGGGTTTCCGACATCTACGCGCAGCGGCTCAACGCGAACGGCGTCGCGCAGTGGACCGCCAATGGCGTCGCGCTCTGCACGTCGGCGGGCGACCAGTCGCATCCGGACATCACGACGGACGGCAGCGGAGGAGCGATCGTCGCGTGGGCGGACACCCGCAATGCGACCGGCCCCGACATCTACGTGCGTCGCATCAACTCCGCGGGCACGCCACAGTGGACCGTCAACGGTGTGCTCGTCTGCAACGCCGCCGACGTCCAGAGCAACGAGGTCGTGACCACCGACAATGCAGGCGGCGCCCTCATCGCCTGGATCGACTTCCGCAATACGACGGACTACAACATCTACGTTCAGAGGGTCGCCAGCACGGGCATCGTGACCGGCGCCGCGAACGGCACAAGCGTCTGCTCGCAGCCGGGCAGTCAAACCCAGCTGCAAGGAACCGCGGACGGCGCGGGCGGAATGATCCTCGCCTGGCAGGACTATCGGTCCGGAGTCGACTACGACATCTACGCGCAGCGCGTCTCCTCTTCGCTCGTCGCGTCCTGGACGGCCAACGGCAAGGCGGTCTGCACGGCGACGGCCAACCAGAGCAGTCCGGCACTCTGCTCCGACGGGAGCGGCGGCGGAATCGTCTCCTGGACCGACACTCGCGGCAGCGACGCCAACATCTACACCCAGCGCATCACGGGCAGTGGGTCCACGGTCTGGACGACAGACGGTGTCGCGATCAGTTCGGCCATCGGGATCCAGTCGAGTTCGATCTGCACGGCGGACGGCCTTGGCGGAGCGCTGATCTGTCGGGAGGACTACCGCAGCGGTTGGTACGCGGACATCTTCGCGCAGCGCGTGAGCGGCGCCGGCTCCACGGTGTGGGCGTCGAATGGCGTGGCGGTACTCGCCGCCGACCTGCCGCAGTCCAGCGCGGCCTCCGTCTCCGACGGCGCGGGCGGCGGCCTCTTCGTCGCGGAGGACTACCACGGCACGGCCTCCTTCGACCTCTACTGCCAGCGCGTCGAGCGCTACGGCCAGCTCGGCCAGCCCGAGCCCTCCATTTCCGGCGTGAAGGACGTGATGAACGATCAGGGCGGCTTCGTGAAGGTGTCGTGGTCGGCCAGTTACCTCGACGCGGAGCCGGTCTTCGGCATCGCCGAGTATCGCCTCTGGCGTTCGGTGCCCACCGCGCTCGCGCAGCAGCAGGCGCTCGTGCGCGGCATGACCGACGACGCCGACGCGGCCGCGCGTGACGGTTCGCTGCTCTTGCTGCCCGCCGCGGCGCAGGACTACGCGTGGGAGCTGGCCGCGTCGCAGGTCGCCGACGCGCTGCCGAGCTACAGCCTCGTGACCACGACCATGAGCGACTCGGTGCCGGGCTCGTTCCCGCGCACCGTGTTCATGATCGAAGCGCGCTCGAGCACGTCGCTCAGCGCCGACCGCTGGTACTCGGCGCCCGACTCGGGCTACTCGGTGGACAACCTCGCGCCCGCGGCGCCCGCGCCGCTCACCGGCCAGTACGCAGCGGGTCAGACGCGGCTCCACTGGAACCGGAACACCGAGGCCGACCTCGCGGGCTACCGCCTCTATCGCGGCACGTCGGCGGCGTTCGTGCCGTCGCCCGCGACGTTCGTGGCGGACCTGCCGGACACCGGCTACGCCGACGCGGCCGGCGCGCCATACGTGTACAAGCTCCGCGCCGTGGACTCGCACGGCAACGAGTCGCCCGTCGCGACGCTCATCCCGAGCGGCACGCTGGGCGTGGACGATTTCGTCGCGCCGCGTGCGTTCCTCGCGCTCGCGAGCGCCAACCCGTCGCGTGGCGCGAACACGACGCTGCGCTTCGGGCTCGCCACGTCGGGCCGCGCGACCCTCGCGCTCTACGACGCGAGCGGCCGTCGCGTGCGCTCGCTGGTTGGCGGCACCCTCGAAGCCGGCGAACACTCCGCGCAGTGGGACGGCCGTGACGATGGCGGCCACGAGGTCGCGGCAGGGCTGTACTTCGCCAGGCTCGAAGCGGGAGGGAACGCGCGCACCGTGCGCATCGTGCGCGCGAAGTAGGAGCACGGCGATATTTGCCGGAGACGGCCTCCTCGAGCCGTCGCGTGTGGCGTTCGGCGCCCGCGCGACGGCTCTCGTCGTTGGGTTCTCCGCTTCGGTGACGCACGCGTGTGACGCGCCGCGCGCACGTGTGAACGTGCGCCGCTCGACGCTCCCCGTCGTCACCGTTCGGCCCCACCGGGAGGGACCATGCCGCCGTACTCGCTCGCCGTGCGCAACGCTCGCCACCTCGTCCTGGCCACACTCGCCGCCCTCACGCTCTCCGCAGCCGCGGACGAAGCCCACGCCGCGGGCCTGCATCGCCGCTCCACGCTCGGCATCGCGCTGTCGCCGGCACCCGCGGACTCCGCCGACTTCTTCGGGCTGCCCGCCGGAACGGGCATCGTGCTCAAGGGCACGGTCGCGGGCGGAGCTGCCGACAAGGCGGGCCTGAAGGCCGGGGACTGGCTCGTGACGCTCGACGGCCGGCCGCTCGCATTCGAAGGGTTCACCGATCGCGTGGCCGCGATGGAGGCCGGACGAGCGGTGAGCTTCGGCGTGATCCGGGCCGGCAAGCGGCTCACGGTTTCCGCGAAGCCGGTCGAACGGCCGCGGGATCCCGGCACCGCCCTGTACTCGGTCGTGTACGACGACGTCGTCAGCAACGGCCATCGCATGCGGACGCTCACCACTCATCCGCGCAAGAGCGGCAAGCACCCGGCGCTGCTGTTCATCCAGGGCTACTCGCCGGTGTCGTACGACTACCCGCTCGAAGGGCCGGGGCTCGACGCGCCCATCCTGCGGGCGTTCGCGCACGCGGACTTCGTCACCCTGCGCGTGGACAAGCCGGGTGTGGGAGACAGCGAGGGCGGGCCCTTCTCCGAGGTGGACTTCGTCACCGAGGCCGACATCTATCGTCAGGCGCTGATCGCCCTGCGCGCCATGCCCGACGTGGACACTTCGCAGGTCTACCTCTTCGGGCACAGCATGGGCGGCGCGTTCGGCCCGGTGATCGCAGCCGAGATTCCCGTGCGCGGCATCGCGCTCTACGGCGTGGTCGGCCGCACGTGGCACGAGTACTTCCTCGACGTGATGCGCTACCAGAACCTGCTCGCCGGACAGTCGTATGGCCAGATCGACGAGACCGTGCGGCAGGCCTCACGCGTGATGGAGTACGTGTTCCAGGACCAGGTCAGCACGGCGGACGTGAAGCGCGATCACCCCGAGCTGGCCGGGACCGTGGACGCGGTGTTCCCGGGGGGCCAGTTCAACGGCAAGACCGCGCGCTTCTGGGAGCAGCTCGAGGACATGAACTTCGCCGCGCTGTGGGAGCGGATCGACGCGCACGTGCTGAGCGTGCACGGCGAGAGCGACTACGTGAGCTACGCGGTGGACCACCAACTGATCGCGGACATCGTCAATCGCTCGCACCCCGGACGAGGGCGCTACGTGTCTCTGCCGAGTTCCGACCACGTGTTCGCGAACTGGCCGACTGGGGCCGAGAGCATGCAGCACTTCCCGAACGGCGAGACCAACACGGCGTTCGCGACGCTCGTGCTGGGGTGGATCGCGGAGGTGATGCGCCAACGGGGCTGAGTGACTGCGCCGGGCGTCCCCGTTCGGCGCGACTTTTCTCGTCTTTCGGCCGCTCGGCTCCGCTATCATGCCGCGATGCGCACTCTCGCCCTTGCCATACTGGTGGCCGCTCTCGGCTTTTCGCCCCCCGTTCACGCCTCGACGGCCGACACGCTCGCGGCATGGGGAGACTCGGCGCGCGTGTGGACGGAGGCCATGCGCTGGGCGCCGGTGGACTCGGTCACCACGCTCGCCATCCGGCATCTCGAGTCGCGCCCGGCCACCGACACGCTCGCGCTCTCCCAGTTCCTCTACCATCGCGCGTACTCACGATGGATGGCGCGCCGGCTGCGCGACGACACCGCGCTCGCCGACGCCCAGCGGGCCGCCACGCTGCGTGACCTCAGCGCCGGCCGGCCGACCGCCTTCGGCGCCGATGCCCGCGTCGTGGCGTCCCGGATCGCCGCGTTCCGGCTCGACTACGAACGCTCCGCCCGGCTCGCGCTCGAAGTCGCGCGGTGGGCCGAGGGCGGCACGCCGCTCGATTCCATGCGCGCCAAGGAGGCCCATCATCTCGCCGCGGTCGCCCGGCAGGCCCAGGGTCGAACGGCCGAAGCTCGCAGCCACTTCGAGCGCGCCGGACAGCTGTATCCCGCACTGGCCCCCGGGGGTGGTCCCATGGCGCTGCTCTCGGACCACGCGCTCTTCCTTTCCGAGATCGGCGAGCTCGATGAGGCGGAACCGCTCATTGGCCGAGCGCTCGCTCTGGCCGAAAGGGCCAGCTTGAGATCCGCGATGCTCGAAAACGTCCTCTCTCGCATGTCCACCATTCAATTGCGCGGCGGCGATCTCGCAGAATCGGTCGAATCGGCCTGGCGCTCCTATGACGCGGCCTCGCGCCGCATGGGACCGGACGCGGTGACGACTCTGCTGGCGCGCGTGCGCCCCCACAACCGGCTCCTTCAGCTGGGCGATCACCGCGGCGCTTTCGTCGAACAACGCGATCTGCTGCCACGACTCGTGCGCACGCTCGGTGACTCGCACCCGACCACGATCAGCGTGAGGCTGGCCTACGCCGAGGTGCTGCTCAAGCTCGGGCAACGCGATTCGGCGCGAGTGCAGCTCGCGCTGTCGCAGGAAGCGATGACGCGGGCGCCACAGGTCGCGTCGAGCAACCCGATGTACGCGCCTTTGCTGGAGGCCCGTTTTCGTCGCCAGGAAGGGGAGTATGCCGCGGCACGCGAGTGGCTCTCGGCGCCCATCACCCTCGAGCGCCGCCGCGATCCCACCGGTGAGCGCGCATCCACGCTGCTCGGCGAGTACCTCGCCACGATTCGCGTCCCCGCCGATTCACTCGCGCTGCGCCGCGCCGTGGCGTGGCTGGACACGCTCGCCGATTCCACCCGGATTCGACGCGCACCGACCTGGGCGTTCGTGCGCTCGGCGCTCGCGCGCGCGGAACATCGCGTGGGGTGGAACACGGCGTCGTGGGCGCACGCCCTCGCCGCCGACGACGATGCATTCGCCAACCTGAGGCAGGAGGTCCGTGCGTTGCCCGACGCCCGCGCGCTCCAACTGCTCGAACGTCACGCCGAAGTGCTCGACGCGGTCGTCGCCTCGGCGCCCCCCGGCGCCGACGCGGCGCGACGTACTTGGGACCACGTGGCGCGCTCCCGTTCGATCGTTCGCGACGAGGTCGCACGCCGGCGCCCCGTGACCGGCAACGCTGGAGACTCGGCCTCGACGTCCGCACATCGGCGCTGGCTCACGGCCCAGCGGCGCCTCGCCCGCCTCTCGGTCAGCGGCGCGGCACACCCCGACGACCCGGACACACGGGCGCGCTGGACCGCTGCCAGCGCCGAAGCCGAGAACGCCGAGCGCGCCTTCGCCCGCCTTTCCCGGCTCGCGCCCACCGTTCGTGACACGCACGCACTCGGTGCCTCGCTCGCGTCGCTGGCCCCTGGCGAAGCGCTGGTGGGCTTCGCGATCTCCGACGCCAACGTCGAACGCCGGCTGGTCGCGTTCGTCGCGCACGCTGGCGAACCCGGCCCGCATCGAGTGGAGTTGGGCCCCACTGCTCCGATCGAAGCGGCGCTCGCCGCCTGGACCGCGGAATTGGCCCAGGTGCCGGGCGCGGCGGCCGACCGCGCCGAGGCGCGGGTTCGCCGCTTCGGAGAGCGCGTGCGCACGATGGTGTGGACCCCGCTCGAGCGGGCACTCGGCGGCGCCTCGCACGTGTTCCTCGTTCCCTCGTCGCCCCTCGAGGACCTGCCCTGGCTCGCCTTGCCGGCTCCCCGCGGACGCTACCTCGCCGACGAAGCCGTCGCGATCACCGTGCTCGCGAGCGAAGCCGACGTCGCTCATGAGCGGAGCACGCCGGCGACCAACGGGTTGCTCGTGCTGGGTGGGCCGGACTTCGGTCCCGGTCGCGAACCCGCGCGCAACTCGGCTTCGCGCGAACTCGCACCCGGCGCGCCGTGCGTTCAGGCCGTCCCCGTGCTCGGGGCGCTTCCGGGAACACTCGACGAAGCGCGCGCGATCAGCGAGCTCTGGCGTGAGGGCGGGGAGGTCCGCCTTCTGCTCGGGTCGGACGCTCTCGAGGCCGAGTTCAAACGGAATGCCCCGGGACACCGCGTGGTCCACCTGGCCACGCACGGCATCGTGGTCGGCGACGACTGCGATGGCGCGTCCGGCGCTCCGGCCGGCAGTCGCGGCGTCGGCGGAGTGGAGGCGCTCACCGCCAGACCGAGACGCCCGCGCACTCCGACCCCGGCCGCGCCAGAAGCCCGCCCCGCCACTTCGCCCTGGCTGGGTCGCCGAGTCTGGCTGGCGCTCGCGGGCGCCAACGGAAGCGCCGACTCGACGCGCGACGACAACGATGGCCTGCTGACGGCCGAGGAGGCTGCAACGCTCGACCTTCGGGACACCGACTGGGTCGTCCTCTCGTCGTGTCAGTCGGGAGCACCGCAGGGCTGGTCCCGCGAGGGCGTCCTTGGCATGCGGCGCGCGTTTCATCTCTCCGGCGCGAACGCCGTGATCGCCAGCCGCTGGTCGGTCTCGGACGAAGCGACTCGCGACTGGATGCTGGCGCTCTACGCGGCCCGCGCGCAGACGCATTCCGCCAGCGCGGCGGTGCGCGAGGCTTCGCGCGCGGTGCTGGCAGCGCGGCGTGCTCGCCACCAAGGCACTCACCCCTTCTGGTGGGCCGCATTCACGGCGAGCGGGGACTGACGACGCGCGACGCGCGTTGCGCGCAGCGAGCACGAACACAGGACGACGGGCCCCGGCGCTCGCCGGGGCCCGTTCGTATTTTCGGACAGCTTTCGACTCGAGTTACTGAAGCAGCGACACGCGAATCGTGCGCGTGAACGAGCCCGCGTGGAACCGCGCAAAGTACACGCCGTTCGCGAGTGGCCGTCCGCCGTCACCGCGGCCGTCCCATCCCAGCGTGTAGGTGCCCGCCGCGCGCGTGCCGCTCGCCAGCGTGCGCACGCGCTGGCCCGTGACGTCGTACAGCTCGAGTGACGCCTCACCGGCCGACGGCAGGTCGAAGCGCAGCATCGTATTGCCCGAACGCGAGGGATTCTCGCCGGCCAGCGCGAACGCGAGCTCGCGTGGGAGCGCGTCACCCACGTCCGCGACCGCGCCACCATTCGTGCGCAGCGTGAACGTGACCGACTTGCTCAGGTCGGCGGCGTCGGTCTTGTACACCAGGATCCCCACCTGCGTGAGGTCCTGCTGGATGTTGCGGACGGCTTCTTCGTTTCCGCCCGGGCCGTTGTCGTTGGAGAACGTCGTGGTCTCGGCATCGCGCACGCCATAGCCACCGATCACGTGCTGGTGGACGGCGATCGCGAGGTCGGCGTTGCCCGACAGGTTCTGCAACAGCACCTGCAAGTGGATCGGAAGCCAGTTGATGGTCTTGAAACTGTAGAGCTTGCCGATCTGGCCGGGGTTGATCGTCTGCGTGTCGCTCGTGATCGGCAGCGCGCCCAGATCCACGGGCGTCAGGTTCTGGATCGTGTAGGCGCCGTTGCCGGTGATCCGCTGCACGCCGACGTCATAGGACGTCGCCGCCGGAACGTCCGCGAGGATCGCTGCGGTGCGTCCGCCCGGCTTGGTGAGGCCGAGCACCGGCGTGACGAACGCGCCGAACGGCCCGCTGCCGGGTGCGTAGTACGTCAGCGAGTTCGTGTTACCCGCGTTGGGCGTCATCAGCGTCGCGCCCCAATAGGACGAGGAGTTCGGCGTGAACGTCGCGCGCACGCCGTCGAGGTTGGGCAGCGGCGTCACGCCGGCAGGCAGGTGCGTCCAGCCTCCCTGCGCATCGGGCGCCGTGCGCGACGCGAAACTTCCGCTCAGCAGGGCCGGCGTCCACGTCCACTGCTTGCCCCACGTGTTGTCGGACTCGTTCCACTCCGTGACCGCGCCCGCGTAGTCGAGCGAGTAGGAGAGCGTGTGGCGGCCGCCGGTGATCGAGGGGAACGCCGGCGAGACCGTGGTGAATTCCTCGGGAGCGAGCGCGAGGCCCGACTTGTCCACTGCGACGACGCCGTCGAGGTACAGCCGGTACGAGCCGGCGGTCGCGTTCATGCTGCCGTTGTTCCGGAAGCCGAACATCACACTCGTGGCGGTGGGCGCGCCCGCCAGCGCCGCGGGTTCGCTCGTGAGGTTCGGCGTGCCGTTGGCCACGCCGATCGTGCCGATCCAGCCCGGGAGCTTTTCGTTGGTGTAGTTGGGTGCGCTGATCAACCGCAGCGTGTAGGCGACCGGCGACGAGCCACCGTCGTCCAGGTCGCGATACACGATCACCGCGTAGTTCGGACCGACCCCGGTGACCGGCACGGACAGGTCGAGCACCGCGACACCCTGCGAGTTCGTCCCCGCGGTGTCCGTGAAGGCGTTCCGCGAATAGACGCCCAAGACGGGACTCACGGCTGCCAGGTGCAGCTTGATACCCGGGGTGGTCTCGAGCCGCAGGCGGATCCACGACACCGTCGGCACGACCGTGTGCACGTACTCGTCCACCGCGACCATCTGGTTCCCCGCGAGGCTGCCGTTGACGACCGTGTTGATGGCCATCGGGATGTTGTCGGGGGCCATGCGCGATTCGGCGATGTAGCTGCCCGACCCCGACGCGTAGACGACGCCCAGGTCGTGGTTGTGGTCCGCGACCGCGCCATTGTTCCGGAGGATGATTTCCGTCGCGGCGCCGGGATTGACCGACGTGGCCATGGCGTTGCGGAAACCGTTGCCCTGCCCGGTCGCGGGTTCGTAGAGGCCGATGTCGTAGTTGGAGCCGTTCGCCGCGTGCACGGCGAAAGCAGACCACCGACCGCGCGCGGGCGGCAACCAGCCGCAGCGAATGCCGTCCTTGTTGGCGTAGAACGGCGCGGGAATGAGCCCGATGCCGGCGGTGGGGTTCGGCGGCTGCGGGAACGGGCGGGAGCTACCGGCGGCGAGAAACTCCGTCGGAACGACAGACGCCTGCAGACCGGAGTAGTTGTCGTTCTCGTCGCTTTCGACGTCGGCGTTCTGCGAATCGCACTTGAGGATGAACGTGTGCAAGCCGCCGCGGACGGGGACCGGGACGATCGTGGGAAAGAAGAAGTTGGGGCCAAGCGTCGCGGCGCCCGAGAACCCCGTGAGGACGCTGTCCACGTAGATGCCGAAGCCGACCGGCGCAGTACCGGTCGTTCCGCGGTTCGCCATGCAACCGACGGGATAGATGCTGGTGGAGTCTCCGTACAGGACCTCGACGATCCCGCTGTAGTTCGAGATCGATGCCGGGGACGTCTCGCAGAGGTAGAGCGGCGCAGGCCAACCGACCAGTCCGGCCGGCTGGTAGTTCGGCAGCGCGGAGCTGGGCCGGACGCAGGCCGTCAGTCCGGCAAGCAGGAGAGCGGCGAGAACGAGCAGGCGAGGATGGAGTCGCATGAACAGCCTCCGGGGCGAAGGGACGGACGGCGGGGTGTGAAAGCGAGGGGAGTTTCGTCGCTCGGGGCCGCCGGCCGGTATCGCCAGGAGTGCGGATCATGTCCTCAGCGTTGCGTCGTTGGGGGACAACACGTTGGGGCGGGTCCCGGGGGCCGGAAAGACCCTCGAAACCCGCCCCGACGCGCCCCCGGCTGCTAGGCCGTCGCCGGCTCTCGGCCATCCTTCTTGCGGCGGCTCAGGACGCCCGCCGAGACCAGCGCCATCACCAGCGCGACCGGCAGGGGCTCCATGAACGTGATCGCCGAGTTGATCACCGGGTTCTTGTACATCTCCTCGAACTTGTCCATCTCGGCCTGCTTGGCGGCCAGGGCCTCGGGGCTGGCGCCGGCCTTACGCTCCTTTTCGAGCATGTGCGCCTGGTACTTCTCGATGTAATCGCTCTTGGTCCCGAAGTAGATCGCCTCCCAGGTGGCCACGTAGCAGGCGGACGCCACCAGGCCGATCAGCAGCCCCACGCCGAGCGCCTTGCCGAAACTTACCCGGCCGCCGCCCTCGCCGTCGCGGTACGTGCGCACCCCGAAGAAGATGAGCAGGAACGCCAGCACCATGGACGTGTAGCCCACGACCATGCCGCCGTCGAAGCCGATGGCGTCGTGGAACTGGAGCGCGACCAGGAACGTGGCCGAGAGGATGCCGCCGGCGATGAGCCCGTACGTGAGGACGATCTTCCGCATGGGAATCTCCTGTTGAGGGGTGGGTGAGACGGGGGAACGGCGGCAGTGTGTGCTCGGAGGGGCCGCCTCCGCGTCACCCGAACGGGTGATTCTCCTGTCGAAAACGCGAATATCACCCTTTCAGGCGATGATTCCCGCCTCCTTGGCCAGCTGGACCGCCTGCGTGCGCCGCCTGGCCCCCAGCTTGGCGAACACCCGGGCCGCGTGAGTCTTGACGGTGTTCTCGCTCACGAACAACTGGTCGGCCATCTCCTTGTTGCTCAGCCCGGCGGCCAGTGCCTCGAGAATCTCGAGCTCGCGCGGGGTGAGAAGCAGTTCGCGCACGCGCTCCTCGTTGCGCACGAACGGCCCGGAGGCGGGCACCGGCACCCGCACCTCCACGGGCACCTCGACCCGGACGGCGACCTCGCGCACGACCAGCTTTTCGCGGGTGCGGGTGAGCTTGCGCCCCAGCCAGATGCCCATCACGGAAAACAGCGCCGCCACGATGCCGCCGTACATTTCGAGCGAGTGCTCCAGCACGAGGTAGCGGTACTCGACCATCTTGAGCGCGGCAATGAGCACGCCGCCGAGCAGTCCGTAGAGGAGGATGGTCTTCTTCACGAGCGGCTCTCTCGGGGTGGAGCGGCGAATCGTCGGGGGCGGAGGGGCGGGAACATATCAATCGGGGCGTCCGAAGCGCCACGGCCCTGTGCTACCTTGCCGCGTCTTTTGGCCTCACCGTCCGCCCATCCATCCCGTGACAAGGAGGCACCCGCATGCCGCTGGCCGCCGGCGACAGGCTCGGACTCTACGAAATCGTCGCGCCGCTGGGCGCGGGCGGCATGGGCGAGGTGTATCGCGCCCGCGACACGCGGCTCGATCGCGTCGTCGCGATCAAGGTGCTGCCCGAGGCTTTCGCCGCCGACCCCGAGCGCCTCGCGCGCTTCGAGCGAGAGGCGCGCCTGCTGGCGTCGCTGAACCATCCGAACATCGCGGTCCTGCACGGGCTCGAGATCGACGGCGGCCGGCGATTCATCGCGATGGAGTTCGTGGACGGCGTCTCGCTGGCGCAACGCCTCATCTCCGGCCCGCTGCCGCTCGACGAAGCGCTCGACGTGGCGCGCCAGGTGGCCACCGCGCTCGAAGCCGCGCACGACGGCGGCGTGGTGCACCGCGACCTCAAGCCCGGCAACGTGATGCTGCGGCCCGACGGCACGGTCAAGGTCCTCGACTTCGGCCTCGCCAAGGGCACGGCCGGCTCGCCCAGCGACTCCAGCCTCTCCATGTCGCCCACGCAGACCTACGCCATGACGGGCGATGGGGTGATCCTGGGCACGGCCGCGTACATGAGCCCCGAGCAGGCGCGCGGCAAGCCCGTGGACCGGCGCACCGACATCTGGGCGTTCGGTTGCGTGCTCTTCGAATGCCTCACGGGGCGGCAGGCCTTCGAGGGCGAGACCGTCTCGGACATGATCGCGTCCATCCTCAAGGGAGAGATCGCCTGGTCCGAGCTGCCGGCCGCCCTGCCGCCGCGCGTGCTCGTGCTGCTCGAGCGCTGCCTCGAGCGCGACGCGCGCCAGCGCCTGCGCGACATCGGCGAAGCGCGGCTCGTTCTGGAGCAACCCGGGGCGCACAAGACGCCGGGCGCCACACCGGCCACTGCGCCCGCGCGCGCGGGGCTGCCCATGGCGATGCTGCTGGGCGCCGCGCTGCTGGTCTCCGCGCTCGCTGCGCTGGCGGCCTGGACGCTGAAGCCCGCTCCGCGACACACGACCACCTGGGCCGAGCTCACGCCGCCGGCCGACATGCGCTGGCAGGCGGATGCCGCGGGCGATGGCGCGGTCTCCCCGGACGGCCGGTGGTATGCCGCCAGCGTCCTGGACTCCGCCGGCACGCGCCGGTTGTCCGTGCGCGACCTGGAGTCCGGTGGTGCGCGGCTGCTGGAGAACACGCGGGACGCCCGCTACCCGTTCTGGTCGCCCGACGCGAAGAGCCTGGGGTTCTTCGTTCCCGGCAAGCTGCAGCGAGTGGACCTCGAGGGCAACGCGGTCACCACGCTCGCGCCGGCGGGCGACGGACGGGGCGGCTCGTGGAACACTCGAGGGCAGATCGTGTTCGCGCCCACCTCGCGTTCCGGGCTGCACCTGGTGTCGGCGTCCGGCGGGGAAGTGCGAGTCCTGCTGGCGGATTCCCTGGGAGGCAACTACCGCTTCCCGCACTTCCTGCCCGACGGCCGTCACTTCGCCGTGGGCCTGCTCTCGGCCTCCAGCACGTCCGCGCTCGAAATACACTCCCTCGATGGCGGCGAACCGCGCAAGCTGCCACTCGCCGAGACCGTGGTCGGAAACGTCTACTACCAGAGTGGGCATCTCTACTACTGCGAGGATCAGGTCCTGCGAGCGCGGCCCTTCGATCCGGGCCGGGCGGAGTTCACGGGCGATGCGATCACCGTGACGACGCCGGTCGCCGTCTCGCCGGCGCGCGGTCGCGCCGACTTCTCCGTGGGGGGCAACGGGACGATCGTGTTCCGATCCGAGCGGGTGAACGAGAAGGACCAGATCACGGTGCGCGATCGAACCGGCGCTTTGATTCGCGCCATCCCGGGCCGCGGAGCGCTGCAGGACCTGCAGTTGTCGCCCGACGGAACTCGGCTGGCCACGTCCATGAGCGCCGAGCGGAACGGCGGGGTGGACGTGTGGCTGTTCGACATCACGCGAGGCACCGAGTTGCGGCTGACTTTCAACGACAGCAGCGACGACCCGGCGTGGTCGCCGGACGGCAAACAAGTGGCGTGGGCAAGCAACAACGGCGTGTTCACGCGCGCCGCCGACGGTGTCGGCGAACCTGTGACCGCATTTCAGGGCAGCGAGGACTTCTCACCCACGCAATGGGTGAATGCCAACACGCTGCTGATGACCGGCCCCGGCGTCAAGACCCCGGGAAAGGCCGACGCCGTTTGGGAGCTCGATCCAACGAGCGGCCAGGCGCGGGAGTTGATCGGCGGTCCCGGAGCGGTGCGGTTCGGCCAGGTGTCGGCCGACGGGCATTGGATCGCCTACGCAACCCAGTCGGGGAGCCGTCCCGAGGTGTTCGTCATGGACTACCCCGGCCTGAAGAGCCGCTGGCAGGTGTCGAGCGGCGGCGGCTACACCCCGCGCTGGCGTGGCGACGGGCGTGAGCTGTACTTCCTGGATCTCGAAGAGCACCTGGTCGCGACCAGCATCGAAGCCAGCGGCAGCTCGCTGGTCATCGGCACACCTCGCGTGCTGTTCAAGCAGTCCATGGCGCAGCACGTCGTCAATCGTGTCCACTCCTGGGCACCGGACCCCAAGGGCCAGTTGTTCTACATGCTCGAGCCCGCCGTTGTCGCGGAGCGGCGTCCGACCATTTCGCTCGTGCGCGGCTGGACGCCTCCGAGCGCGGCGAAGCGCTAGGGGGCCGCGCATGGCACTGATCCCCGGCGATAGGCTCGGCCCCGACGAGATCGTCGCGCAGTTGGGCGCGGCCCATGGGTGGTCCGCGTTGAAGTAGAACCAAGGCGGGCGCCCGCACGTTGCGCAGGTGACCATGGACCCCGCAGGATGCCGCGCTCATGACTCCTTCCTCCACATCACCCGGGCTCGCGAGCGGCCCGCTGCGCTGGCTGCTCATGGGCTGCGGGTTCGCACTGGTCGCGTTGGCGCTGGTCGGCATCTTCGTGCCGCTGCTGCCCACCACGCCGCTTCTCATCGTGGCGGCGGCGTGCTTCGCGCGCTCGTCGCCGCGCTTTCACCGCTGGCTCCTGGACGCGCGACTGTTCGGGCCGCTGCTGCGCGAGTGGGAGGCCACGGGGAGTATTCCGCTGCACGCGAAGGCCTGGGCCCTCACGCTGATGGCGCTCGTGGGCGGCGCGGCGCTGGTGTGGTTCGTGAAGCCGTGGTGGGCGCGCGCGGCCATGGTGACCACGCTGGTGCTGGTGGCGGCGTGGATCGTCCGCCGGCCGACCTCGCGCGAGGTTGCCCGACGCCCGCCCTTGTGATGGACTCCGCGCACCACGTCCACCACCCGAGGTGCTCCATGTTCCGTTCTGCCTGTGTCGCGCTCGCCCTGTCGGCGTCGCTCGCATTCCCGTTCGCCGCATTCGCCGACGACCATGCCGCGCACCTGCCGATCGGCGATCCCGCGCGCAAGGACCGCACGGTCGGCGTCGTACTCGACGGCATCACCGACGCCGCCCGCGGCGACACGATCTCCGTGGCCGAGCTGGCCACTCGCCTGGACGGCGTGCGCCTGCTGTTCGTGGGTGAGAGTCACGTGGACATGGAGTTCCACCGCGTGCAGCTGCGCGTGCTTCAGGAGCTGCAGCGCCGCGGCCGCTCGGTGATGATCGGGCTCGAGATGTACCCGGTCACCGAGCAGAAGTGGCTCGACCGCTGGTACGGCGAGAAGAAGCTGACCGAAGAGCAGTTCCTCACCGAGTCCCGCTGGTACAAGAACTGGGGCTATCACTGGAACTATTACCGCGACATCTTCCTGTTCGCGCGCGAGCACCAGGTGCGGATGTTCGGCGTCAACCTGCCGCGCGGCGTGGTCGGCACGATCCGCACGAAGGGCTTCGACTCGCTCGGCGTGGAGCACCGCGCCATGCTGCCGCCGCGCGTGGACCTGGACAGCGAAGAGCACAAGCGGCTGTTCCGCGCCTTCTTCGGCGACGAGGACGCGCTGCACGGCAACATGCCCGAAGGGATGTTCAACGGCATGTTCCGCGCGCAGTGCGGCTGGGACGCCGCCATGGGCTGGAATGCCGTGCAGGCGCTGAAGAAGCATGGCGACGACAAGTCCATCATGGTGGTGCTCATCGGCTCGGGACACGTGGCCTACGGCCTCGGGGCCGAGCGGCAGGTGAAGCCCTTCTTCGACGGCCGCATCGCGAGCGTGATCCCGTACGCCGTGGCCGAAGAGCCGGGCGGCAAGCCGACGACGCACATCCAGGCGTCCTACGCCGACTTCGCGTGGGGCCTGCCCGCGTCCACCGACCCGATCTATCCCTCCACGGGCATCTCGACCGCCGAGGCCAAGGTCGGCCCGCGGTACAAGGTGATCAACGTGGCCGAAGGCTCACCCGCGGAGGCGGCGGGCGTGAAGCTGGGCGACGAGATCGTCTCGGTGGACGGCTTCGTGGTGGACGAGAAGGAGAAGGGCAACCGCTACATGTCCACCAAGCGCTGGGGCGACGACCTGACCTACCGCCTGATGCGCGCCGGACAGGAGCTCGAGTTCACGGTGCACCTGCGCCGCACGCACAGCCAGCCGAAGGCGGATTCGACGGCGGCGTCGCCCTCCGGGGCCGATGCTCCCAAGCCGCACGGCGGGGCGGGGCGATGACGTCGCGCCGCGCGGCGCTCGCACTGCTCCTGGCGCTCGCGCTCCCGGCCGCGGGCCACGCGGCGCCGCCGCCGGCGACCGCCCTCGCGCGCCACGCCATGCACGTGACGCTCGATCCCGCGCGCGGCCGGCTCGAGGTGACCGACACGCTCACCGTGCCGGCGTCGCTCGTGCGCGACGGCGCCGCGGACTTCCTGCTGCACGGCTCGCTCGCGATGCGCGACACGTCGGATGCGCTGCGGCGCGTGCCGCTCCGCTCGGGCTCGGGCGACGACGCCACGCGCTTCTTCGGCATCAACGCCTCCGACACCGACCTCGACGCCGCGCTCGTGCGCTGGCGCGTGTCGCTGCCGCCCGGCGGCGGCACCGTGGTGCTGCGCTACGGCGGCCACTTCGACTTCGGGCTGTCGGACGAGCGCGAGCAGTACACGCGCGGGTTCCGGCAGACCACGGGCATCGTGTCGAAGGAAGGCGTCTACCTGGCCGCGGACGGGTTCTGGTACCCGCAGCTCAGCCGTGAGCTCGTGGCCGCGCGCCTGACGGTGAAGCTGCCCGACGGCTGGCATGTGATCGCCCCGGGCAACGGACACGCGCGCGACACCGACGGCAACGCGCGCTGGAACGCCGATGCGGGAGTGGACGAGATCACGCTCGTGGGCGGCCCGCTGCTCGAGTACCGCGAAAAGGCGGGCTCGGTGGACGCGCTCGTCTACCTGCGCACGAAGGACGACGCGCTGGCGGCCAAGTACCTCGAGGCCACCGCGCAGTACCTGAAGATGTACGCCGACCTGGTCGGGCCCTACCCGTACGACAAGTTCGCGATGGTCGAGAACTTCTGGGAGACGGGCTACGGCATGCCCAGCTACACGCTGCTGGGCTCGCAGATCATCCGCTTCCCGTTCATCCTCACGTCGTCCTACCCGCACGAGATCCTGCACAACTGGTGGGGCAACTCGGTGTTCGTGGACTACGAGAGCGGCAACTGGTGCGAGGGGCTCACGGCCTACATGGCCGACCACCTGATCCAGGAGCAGCGCGGGCGCGGCGCCGAGTACCGCCGCGACGCGCTCCAGAAGTACCGCAATTACGTGCGTGAGGGCCGCGACCTGGCGCTGAGCGAGTTTCGCTCGCGGCACAATGCGGCCACCGAGGCGGTGGGCTACGGCAAGGCGCTCATGGTGTTTCACATGCTGCGCTCGCAGCTGGGCGACGACGCGTTCCGGCGCTGGGTGGCGGAGTTCTACGAGCGCCAGCGCGGACGGCGGGCGTCGTGGGCCGACGTGGAAGCCGCGTTCGAGTCGGTGTCGGGCCGCGACCTGACGCGCTTCTTCGCCGACCACGTCACGCGCGCGGGCGCCGCCGAACTGCGGCCTGAACGCGTCGAGGCGCGCGCGGTGGCGGGCGGCTTCGAGGTGACGGGCACGCTCGTGCAGGCGCAGTCCGGCGCGCCGGTCGAGCTGTACGTGCCGGTCGCCGTACAGACCGCTTCGGGCGTGACCCTCGACACGCTTCGGTGCACCACGCCGCGCACGGCGTTCACCGTGCGCGTGAAGGACCGGCCGCTGGCGCTGAACGTGGATCCGGCGGCGGACGTCTTCCGCCTGCTCGACCCACGCGAGACGGCGCCGTCGCTGGGGCAGATCTTCGGCGAGCCGCGAGTACTGGCCGTGCTGCCCGCCAGGGCGAGCGCCGCGGAACAGGCCGCCTGGCGCGCGCTGGTGGAGAGCTGGCGCAGCGAAGCCCACGCGATCGAGTTCACCACCGACACGGCGCTGCGCGAGTTGCCGGCCGACCGGCCGGTGTGGCTGCTCGGCAGGGGCAACGCTCTCGCGGCCACGCGCTTCGGCTCCGGCGCCGACTACTCGCTCGCGAACGACACGCTGCATGTGGACCGTGAGGCGATGCCCATGGCCGGCCATTGCGGCGTGATCGTGCGGCGGCATCCCGGCGCGGTCGACAAGGCCATCGGCTGGCTCTTCGCCGACGACCTCGCGGCGCTGCCCGGCCTGGGGCGCAAGCTGCCGCACTACGGCAAGTACTCGGTGCTCGGATTCGAGGGCGCCGAGCCGGTGAACATGCTGAAAGGTCAGTGGAGCGCCACGGACTCACCGTTGCGCGTTTCGCTGCAGCCCTCCGCGCCGCAGTTGCCGCCCCTCACGCACGCCGCGCTGGCCGAGCTGCCGCCCGTGTTCTCGGAGCAGGCGATGATGGATCGCGTGCGCTGGCTGGCCGCGCCGGAGCGCGAGGGCCGCGGCGTGGGCACCCGGGGGCTCGACGAAGCCGCCGACTGGATCGCGGCGCGCTTCCGCGAACTCGGGCTCGAGCCGGGCGGCGACAACGGCACCTACTTCCAGGGCTTCACGAGCACGAACACGCCCGACCGGAGGCCGGCCACGCTGCGCAACGTGATCGGCGTGCTGCGCGGCGCCAACGCCGAGCGGGCCGGGCAGGCCGCGCTGCTCACCGCGCACTACGACCATCTGGGCCGCGGCTGGCCCGACGCGCGCGCCAATGCAGCGGGCCAGCTGCATCCGGGCGCCGACGACAACGCGAGCGGTGTGGCGGTCCTGCTCGAGCTTGCGCGCGCGCTGGCGGCGGGAGAGAAGCCCCAGCGCACGATCGCGTTCGTCGCGTTCACGGGCGAGGAATCGGGCCTGCAGGGCTCGCGGCACTACGTGGCGCATCCGCCCTTCGCGCTCGACAAGACGATCGGCGTGATCAACCTGGACACCGTGGGCCGGCTCTTCGGCAAGAAGGTGTCCGTGATCGCCGCGGGCACGGCCACCGAATGGCCGCACATCTTCCGTGGCGCGGGCTTCGTGACCGGCGTGGAGCCGCGGCTGATCGCCGAAGCGCTCGAGTCGTCGGACCAGGTGAGCTTCATCGAGAAGGGCGTGCCCGCGGTGCAGATCTTCACCGAGCCGCACGCGGACTATCACCGCCCCGGCGACACCGCCGACAAGATCGACGGCCCGGGGCTCGTGAAGGTGGCGGCATTCGTGCGCGAGGGCATCCAGTACCTGGGCGATCGCGCCGAGCCGCTCACGGTGACGATCGCCGGGCACGCGAGCGCGCCGGCGGGCGCCGCGCCGCCGGCTGCCGCGAGCGGCCGCCGCGTGACCATCGGCACCATGCCCGACTTCGCTTATCCCGGCCCCGGCGTGAAGGTGACCGCCGTCACGCCCGGCTCGCCCGCGGACAAGGCGGGGCTCAAGGAGGGGGACGTGCTGGTCAAGCTGAACGGCGAGCCGATCGCGGACCTCAGGGGCTACTCGGCGATGCTGCGCGCGCTGCAACCGGGGCAGTCCGTGCGCATCAGATTCCGGCGCGGCGACGCCGAGCAGGACGTCAGGCTCATGGTGGCGGAGCGCTGAACGGACGGACCGCCGCCCGCACACCGCGAAGGAAGATAGCGCTACGAGGGTGCCCCCGAGCGGAGTAGACTCTCTCGCCATGCTTGATTCCACTCACCGATCCCCTGAAGCGAAGACGAGTCCGCGCAGATGATCGTGGACCGGCCGATCGGCCTGATGCGGACTTCCATTCCACAGCGCGCCGGAGCACGGGTATGACGCCGCGACCCTCGCCCGCCAGGCCACGCGCCGCGAAGGCACCTGTGCGCCAGGCCGCCCGCGTCTCCGTGCCTCCGCCGGCGGCAAGCCGGCGCACGATCGCGTTCGTCTCGCTCGGTTCGGCGCTCGCCGGGCTGGCGCTGTTCGCGAGCCCGCTCACCCAGCGCGCCGCGTTCTTCTATCGCGACGTGCCGCGCCAGTACGAGCCGATCCAGCACCAGGTGGGTCGCGCGCTTTCGCTCGGGGAGCTGCCGCTGTGGAACTCCTCCACGCAGAGCGGAGTACCGCTGCTGGCCAACGTGCACGCGGGCGCGCTGTATCCGCTCAACCTCGCACACCTCGCACTCACGCCCGCCACCGCGTACGCGTGGCTCGTGTGGGCGCACTGGGTGTGGCTGGTGCTGGGCACGTTCGTGCTGCTGCGCGGACTCGTGCGCACGACGCCCGCGGTGCTCGCGGCGGCGGCACTCGGCCTGAGCGGCATCGCGCTCTCCGCGACCACCTACCTGCCATACCTCGAGGCGACGTCGTGGCTGCCATGGATCCTGCTCGCGCTCCGCAGGCGAGGCGAGCGAGAGGTCGTCAGTCCCGCCATGGCGGTGATGTTCGCGCTGCAGGTGGTGGCCGGCGATCCGTCGGTCGCGCTCATGACCGCGCTCGCGTGCGCGGCCTGGGGGTGGGCCGAGGCGCCGTCCGCGCGTGCCGCGGCGCGAGCGTTGCTGGTCGTGACGCTATCGGGGCTGGCTGCGCTCGGGCTGGCCGCGCCGCAGCTCGTGCCCGCCGTAGAGCTCTACCGTGACAGCGTTCGCGCGACGAGTGAACTCGGCGCGCGACTCGCGTGGTCGTTTGAGCCGACGCGCGCGTTCGAATGGATCGCGCGCCTGCCCTTCGGCGCGCTGCTCGCACCACCGTTCTTCCCGCCGTGGAGCCACGGCATGGGACAGGACGCCCAGCCGTTCTTCCTCGATCACGGCTGGGGCCCCTTGGTGCTTCTCGGCCTCGTCCCGGGCCTGTCGCGTCCCGGGCCGCTGCTGCGCGCGGGCCTCGTGCTGATCGCGATCGGCGTCGCGCTGAGCCTGGGACAGTTCGGAGGCCCGCTCGGCTCGCTGCACGCCGCGCCGCCGTTCGTCTTCTTCCGGTTCCCCGAGCGGTACGGCCTGCTGGTGACTCTGGGCGCCGTGGCGATCGCCGCACGCGGCCTGGTCGCGGTGCTCGAGGGGGAATGGCGGCCGGGCGACGTGGCGCTCACCTGGTTGGGCGTCGGCGGCATATTGCTGCTCGCCGGCCTGGTCGCGCCCCGGGGTGAGGCGCTCGCGACAGCGGCGCTGCGCGCGGGCGCGATCCCAGTGCTGGCGGCGGGGGCGTGGTGGCTCGCGCGGGGCCGTCGCCCACTGGCCCTCGCCGCGATCGCCTTGCTGTGCGCAGCCGAAGGCGCCATCGCCGCCCGCGCCGACCTGCTCGTGCTTCCCGTGGGCGACCTGCGCGCCGACCCTGCATATCACGAGATGGTGCTCGCGAGCGGGGCACGCGTCTGGCGCGACAACGCCACCTTCCGCGCGCAGCACGCCCCCGTGCGCGGCGCTGCGGACTTCGCGCGCGAACAACGCATGCTCGTGAGCACATACGCCAGCGCGTTGCCCGGCACCCGGGGCATCGACGAGACCGGCGGGTACGGACCAGTTTCGCTACTGCGATGGGCGACGGTGATGGCTGCGGTGCCACGTCCGCTCACATGGCGACTGTTCGACACCGGCTGGGTCGTGACCACCAACGAAGCCGCTGTGCGGTGGGGCCTCGCGAAGGCCGGACCGATCGACGACCATGCCGCGCTGTTTCGCACGGGGCGGAACGCTGGACGCGCCTGGCTCGTGAAAAGAGTGGTGGACGTGCCCGGCATGGCCGACGCGCTGGCCGCCATGAACCGCCCGGACTTTGACCCCTCTGAACTCGCCCTGCGCGACTTCGGGTCCGCGACACCACCGGCACCGGGCGCTGCGACGAGCGCTAGCGTTCGCGTGGCACCACGGACCTCGTCGAACCGTATCGCGCTGCGGATCGAGGACGCGACGAGTGACGCGTACGTGGTGGTATCCGAAGTGTGGTGCCCGGGCTGGCGCTCTTTCGCTGATGGCAAGAGTGCGCCCGTGGAGCGCGTGAACGGCACGCTCATGGGCGTGCGTGTGCCGCGCGGAACCACCGACGTGGAGCTGCGCTATGTCCCTCCGGGCTTCGTGCCAGGACTGGCGGTTTCGCTCGGGTGCGCGCTCGCGCTCGTCGCCGTGGGCGTGAGGCGGCGCGGGATCCAGCTGGCGGCGGCTACCGGACGCTCAGCGCCATCATCGTGAGGTCGTCGGTCGGGGCGCCGTCCTCGAACGCCTGCACGCGGGCGAGGACTTCGTCCACGATCGACTGCGGGCCTCCGGCCCGCCCGGCACGCACGGCGGCGACCAGGCGCTCCTCGCCGAACAGTTCGGCGTCGCCCTCGGCCTCGGTGACGCCGTCGCTGTAGGCGAGCATCACGTCGCCCGGCTCCAGCGCCACGCGCCCGAGCTGGCACTCCCATTCCTCGAACAGTCCGAGCACGGTGGCGGTGGCCTGCAGCCACTCGACCTGCCCGGACGCGCGCAGCACGAGCGGCGGGTTGTGGCCGCAGTTGATGTAGTTCAGCCGCCGTGAGGCGTCGGACCACACGCCGAAGAACATCGTGGCGAACTGCCCCGCGTTGGAGCGCTCGCGCATGAGGCGGTTGACCTGCCGTAGCGCGCGCAGCGGGTCCTCGGGCGTGCTGCCGACCTGGCTGCGCACGTGCGCCTGAAGGTTCGCCATGCGCAGCGCCGCGTGCACGCCCTTGCCGGAAACGTCGGCGAGCACGAGCGCCACCTGCCGCGGGCCCACCGCCAGATAGTCGTACCAGTCGCCGCCCACGCTGCGCGCCTGCGCGCAGTGCGCGGCCAGCGTGGCGTTCTCGAGCGCGGGCGGCGCGGCGGGAAACAGCTGCGCCTGCACTTCACGCGCGATCTGCAGTTCGCGGTCGATGCGCCGGGAGAAGTCCATCCGTTCGGCAAGCTGCTCGGCCAGGCGGATGACCTCGAACGCGACGCCCGCGTGCGCGGCCGCCGACACGAGCCGCGGCCGCAGCGCCGGGTCCAGCGCGTCGGCGGAGCCGGTCCCGATCGCGACCAGTCCCACGGGATGGTCGAGACGGTCGAAGACAGGCACGATCGCCGCGGGAATGCCGGGCAGGGCGAGCCGCTCGCCGAGAGCGGCGCGCAGGCCGCAGTCCCAGTGCGCGCCCCGCCACAGTTGCTCGCTGGTGACGGCGTCGTCGTCCAGGTGGAGCACCCCGGCTGCCGGGCCGGATTCGTCGGCGGACACGAACGCGCCGTCGGCCCGCCGGATCCACACCGCGAGCCACGCCGGCGAGGCCAGTTCGCGCACGTGCGTGGCGAGCAATCGAGCCAGCCCGAGCCGGTCGGTGGCGGCGGCGCGCCGGGTGAAGTCGTCCATTGGGGTCTGCTCCATGCGAGGGCCGGCCGGCGCGCAGGTGATGCGAACCGTGCCACCGCGCGCCGGCCGGTCACGCTACCAGATCACGATGGATTCCCCGCGCACCATCGCGTCGCCGGCCTTGCAGCCGAACGCGTTGCGGAACTCCTCCATGTTCGAGAGCGGCCCGTTGACGCGCCAGTACGCGGTCGAGTGCGGGTCGCTGAGCACCTGGGTGCGCAACATCTCGGGGCGGAACTTGCGCCGCCAGCCCTGCGCGAAGCCCAGGAAGAAGCGCTGCTCGCCCGTGAACCCGTCGATCACGGGCGCGGGCTTGCCTCCGAGTGAGCGCTTCCACGCGTGGAAGGCGATCGTGAGCCCGCCCAGGTCGGCGATGTTCTCGCCCAGCGTGAGCTTGCCGTTCAGGTGGAGCGTGTCCACTGCCACGTAGGCGTCGTACTGGCGCACCACCTGGTCGGCCAGCGCGCTGAACCGCGTGGCGTCCTCGGGCGTCCACCAGTCCTTCAGGTTGCCCTCGGCGTCGTACTGCTGGCCCTGGTCGTCGAAGCCGTGCGTGAGTTCGTGCCCGATCACCATGCCGATGGCGCCGTAGTTCACGGCCTCGTCGGCGCGCGGGTCGAACTGCGGCGGCATCAGGATGCCGGCCGGAAACACGATCTCGTTGAAGGTGGGGTTGTAGTAGGCGTTCACCGTGGGCGGCGACATGAACCACAGGCTGCGGTCCACCGGCTTGCCGATCATGGACAGTTCGTACCGGCGCTGGAACTCCGTCGCGCGGTCCAGGTTAGTGACGACCGAGAGGGCGGGGTCGATCGCCAGGCCGGAGTAGTCACGCCAGCGGTCGGGGTACCCGATCTTCTTGAGGACCGTGTCCAGCTTGCGGGTGGCCTGCTTCTTGGTGGCCGCGCCCATCCACGGCCGTGAGGCGATGCGCTCGCGCAGCGCCCCCTGCAGGTTGTCCACCATCTGCAGCATGCGCGCCTTGGAACTGGCGGGAAAGTTCTCCTCGACGAATGCCTGGCCCAGCGCTTCGCCCATCATGCCGTCGCAGACGGTCGCGGCGCGCTTCCAGCGCGGCTGCGGCGCGCGCGAGCCGACCATCTTGGCCTGGAACGCGAAGGCCTCCTCGAAGAACTTCTGGCCGCACCAGACCGCGCGGCTGCGCACGACGTTCCACTCGAGGTAGGCGCGCCAGGTGTCGAGCGGCTCGTCGTTGAGCAGCCGAACCGCGCGCTGGACGAAGCCCGGCACCGCGACGTCCACGATCGTGCCCGGGCTCGCCAGCGCCGGCAGGCCGACGCCGGTGAGGTAGGCCGGCCAGTCGAAGCCGGGCGCGAGCCGGCCCAGTTCGCGAACGGTCATCTTGTGAACGAGCGCCTTGGGGTCGCGCATCTGCACAGGCGACAGGCAGGAGTCCGCCAGCGCGGTCTCGAGCGCGAACACGGCGGACGCCTTCCGGGCCGCGGCCTCGGGCGCATCCCCGACCAGCACGAACATGTTGGTCATGAACGTGACGTAGTCGGCGCGCAGCTTCTTGGACTTCTCGTCGTCGCGGAAATAGTAGTCGCGGTCGGGCAGCCCCAGGCCGCCCTGCGTGAACTGCGCAATCATGTCGCGGCTCGAGGTGGGATCGGGCTCCGCCCCGAAACGGAACGGCAGGCCGCCGCCGCCCCAAGGCCCCGCGCCCACTCCGCTGACCGAGAGGCGCGCCAGCTCGCGCTGCAGGTCGGCCTGCGTGCGGATGGCGGCGATCCGGGCGAGCGGCTCGCGCAGCGGCGCGGCCCCTTCGCGGTCGGCGCGCGCCGAGTCCATGAGCAGGCCGTAGAAGTGACCCAGCTTGCGGATGGTGGCATCCGGCTGCCCGGCCGCGCCGGCGCTCACACGCTCGAGCACCGATCTCAGGGCCTCCTGGTTGCGGTCGGCCATCTCACGGCCGGCGCCGATGTTCGAGTACGACGGCGGGATCTCGGCGGTGGCCAGCCAGGCGCCGTTGGTGAACTGGTAGAAGTCGCGGCACGGCGAACAGGTGGTGTCCATGTACGCGCGATTGGGCGACGGCTGAGGCAGCGTGCCGGCCAGGGCGGGCGCCGACAGAGCGAGCGTCGCGAGCGCGGCGGGGAGGATCGTGCGGCAGCGCATGTGGCGAGTCCTCGGAAGAGTGGGTGGAGTGGGGGAACTGAGAAGGCGCATGCACCCTAGGCCCGTGCGGCCGGCCGCGGGCTCGTGCCCCGACGAGTGCGGAGGAAGTCGCGACGAGAGCGCCGCGCGACCCCGTCCGGTGCTACCATGCCGGCGAAGCCGGTGGCGCAGCCCTCGTCCGAGAACACGAGGTTCGCCCGAACGGCGGGCGATAGGTGGGACCGCCGGACACCGGCGGCCGGGCAGGAACCGGCCGCGTGGGACAGGAGGGTCACCATGAAGATCCTGCTCGCTCTGGACACGACGGCGATCGCCAGCGAGACGATCGCGACCCTGGAGCGGATGTTCGCGCCCGCGGACTCGTCCGTGGTGGTGCTGTCCGTGGTGGGGGACAACGACGCGGAGGTCGTGCCGAGCCCTGTGCTGCTCGCCTCCGTGGCGCAAAACCTGGCCGTGATCGAAGCGGACCATGTGCGCACGCACGAGGAGCGCGTGACACGCGCGGTGAAGGAGTTGCGCACCGCGGGCTTCGAGGCGAGCGGCGACGTGCGCTACGGCGATCCGCGCCACGCCATCGTCGAAGCAGCGCAGGCGCACGCCGCGGACCTCGTGGTGATCGGCTGCCACGAGCGCTCGAGCGTCCGGCGGCTGCTGATGGGCAGCGTCGCGTCGCACGTCGCGAGCCACGCCCCGTGCAACGTGCTGGTGGTGCGGCACGCCGAGTAGGGGACCACTGGGGGTGGGCATGCGCCTTCGACATCGGGCCCGGAGGCTGGCATCCTGCGCCGCATGCCCTACACCCTCTACAAGCTCATGCACCTCACCGGCATCTTCGCGATGCTCGTGGGATTCACGCTGGCCTGCGCTCACGCGCAGCGCCCAGGCGCCGCCACCGACCGCAAGGCGCGGCGCGCCTTCGCGATCACGCACGGCGTGGCCGTGCTGCTCATCCTGACCGGCGGCTTCGGCATGCTGGCGAGGCTCGGCAACATGCACGGCGCGCTGCCCGGCTGGATCATCGCCAAGCTCGCCATCTGGGTCCTGCTCGCGGGCGCCATCGCGCTGCCGAATCGCGACCCGCGCCTGGCGCGCGTGCTGCCGGTGGCCGTGTCGGTGGCGGCGCTGGCCGCTGCCGCCACCGCGATCTACAAGCCGTTCGGGGGCTGACGTGTTCGAGATGAAGCCGATCGGCCACGTGCGCAGCCCGCTCGCGGGAAAGGAGCAGATTCCCACCGGCGCGGGCGCGCGCCACGAAGCCGAGGGGGTGCTCGAAGTGCTGCCCGAGCTGGAGGCGGGGCTCACCGATCTCGAAGGCTTCTCGCACCTCTACGTGATCTGGGCGTTCGACCGCGCCGAAGGCTTCGACCTGCTCACCACCACGCCGCTCGACGCGCTGCCCCACGGCGTGTTCAGCACGCGCTCGCCGCGCCGGCCCAACCCGATCGCGCTGACCGTGGTGCGCCTGCTGCGCCGCGACGGGTGCCGGCTGCACGTGCGCGGACTCGACATGCTGGACGGAACACCGATCTTGGACCTGAAGCCGTACCTGTCGAGCGTGCCTGCGGATGAACTGAGACGCGGCTGGATGACCGAGGCCGAGGCGCGCGCGGGGCAGGCGAGCGAACCGAAGACGGGAGCCGGCCAGTGACCACGCGATTCGCGCTGACGCGCTCGACGCTGCCCTGGATCGTGGGGGCGCTGGGACTGCTGGTGTGGGCGCTGCCGGACGTGGTGACGCTCGTGGGTTTCTCGGTCCTGCTCGCGTATGCGCTGCTGCCCGTGGTGGGACTGCTCGAACGCGTGAGCCTCGGCCGCGGCCGGCATGTGTCGCGCGGCGCCGCCGCGGCGGTCGTGATGCTCGCTCTGGTGGGCGTGCTGGGCTGGGTGCTGGCGCTGGCCGTGCCCCGGCTGGGCGCCGAGGTCGCGCAGTTCGCCGCGCTCGCGCCCGGGACGCTGCGAAAGCTGATCGACTCCGTGGACGCATGGGCCGCCGCGCGCGGCTATGCCGACGTGGTCGGTCCGGCGCTCCAGCAGGCGCGCGCCGACCTGCCGGCGCTGGTCCCACAGTTCGGCGGCACGCTCGCCCGCTGGACCGGCCGGCTGCTGGGCGGAGTGGGCAGCCTGCTGGGCTTTGCGCTGGTGCCGCTGCTCGCGTTCTACCTGCTGGCGGACTCCGCGGCCGTGCAGTCGAGCGCGCTGCGCTTCGTGCCCGGAGAGCTGCGCCCCGAGTTGCGGCGGCTGGGCGAGTCGGTGAACCGCGCGCTGCTGAGCTACGTGCGCGGCCAGGCGGTGGTGTGCGTGGTCACGGGCGCCGCCGCCGCGCTCGTGCTGGCGCTGCTGCAGTTCCCGGCGGCGCTGTTGCTGGGCGTGCTGGCCGGACTGGCGCAGGTGATCCCGTACGTGGGCTTCACGGTGACGCTGGTCACGATCACCCTGGTGGGACTGAGCGTGGACCCGTTTCACGCCATCCTCGGGGGCGCGGTGTACGTGGTGGTGGACTGGCTGACCGGCACGTTCATCACCCCGCGCGTGATGGAGCGCTACCTGAAGATGCACCCGTTCGTCGTGACCGTGAGCGTGATCGTGGGCGCCCGGCTGCTGGGCCCCGCGGGCGCGCTGCTGGCGCTGCCCGGAGCGGCGGTGCTGCAGGCGCTCATCGCGAGCATGGCGAACGAATCCCAGGCGGGCGACGAACCGGCGGAGTGACACGCGCGCGGCGCGGGCGATCGCTGCCGTCGCCCGCGCCGCTGCTGCGCCGGGTGCCTAGAAGACCCGAATGACTCGCGTCGTCACGACCGCGCCCGCCTGCTGCAGGCGCGCCCAGTAGGTTCCCGCGGGCACGCCCGACGCCGGCAGTTCGACCCGCCGCATGCCGGGCGCGAGTCCTTCCAGGTTGCGGCTCGCCATGCGCCGTCCCTGCACGTCGAACAGCTCGAGCGACCCGCCGCGCGCGGGCAGCGCCAGTTCGAACGTGATCGCGTCGCCGCCCAGCCCGCCCAGCCGGCGCATGGCGAGCCGCGCGGGGATCGCGTCGGAGCCGTCCGGATCGGTGATCGGAGCCGTGGCGCCCGCGGCGGGAGCCGCCGTGCGCTCGTGCCACGCGATCACGCGCCACTCGTTGCCTTCGAGCGCCAGCTCGAGCACGTTGTCGCTGCCCGCCAGCTGGACGCGCGAGCCGTCCTCGAACGTGAGCGTGAACGCGTAGCGCTCCACATGGGCCACCGCGCGCGTGGCGTCGAGCGAACGCATCTCGACCACGACGGCGCCGAGCGGCGCGTCGAGCTGCTTCACCCGGGGCAGGGGCTTTCCGTCCGGCGCGCGGCCACCGCCGCGGAACAGGTGGGTGACGAACGCCAGTTCGTCGTCGCGCGTGAAGCCGTCCGGGTGGGAGCGCAGGAACGCCGGGTCGTCCGAGTCGAAGCGGTAGTCGCGCGACATCGCCGCCACCCAGCCGGCAGGATCGCGCCGCTCGAATGCGGCGAAGAACGCGATCACCGTGCCGATGGGGTCCACCTCGGAGATCGCCACGAGTGCGACGGCCGGCGCGGCGGGCGCCAGCATGCTCGCGGCCTGAGCCTCGCCATTCCTGCCGCACCGGCAGGGAGACACGGGGGAGAGTCGCGCCCGTGCGCCCTCTCCGAGCGCGAGTTCCGGCTCACCCAGCGCGCACACCAGCGTCGTCACCAGCAGGAGCCTCGAGAATCGCTGCGCGTTCATACGGCCTCCTCGCCGCGCGAGCGGCAACCCGGTCGGGTCGCTTCGACTGGGAGGCGGGGACCTCGCGCCAGCACACAGCAGCATGCGTGCCACGGGTCGGGCGCGCGCGATCAGCGCGGAACACGCGCGGAAAGCGGAGGCGCGAACGCGGGAGTGGTTCGCAGTGTCACCCCGAAAGCGTTTCGCGCGCGAAGCAGGGTGACACCGCGCTGATCCGTTGGTGCTGCTCTTACCTCAGCAGCACCACGCGACGCGACACCGAGCGGCCGCCGGCCTCGAGGCGCTGCAGGTAGACGCCGGGGGGCAGGTGGCGTCCCTGGTCGTCGTCGCCGTTCCAGCCGATCGTGTGCCGGCCCGCGGCGTAGCCCACGTTCGGGACCAGCTCGCGCACGCGCCGGCCCTGCAGATCGTGCACCGACAGCCGCACGCGGGAGGCGCCCGGCAGGTCGAACCGCAGCGTGGTCGAGCCGCGGAACGGGCTCGGCGCGCTGGCGTGAAGCGCGAAGGCGGGCGGCGCGTCGCCTTCGACCGCGGTGGTGGCCGCCTGCGCCACCACGATGTCGTCCAGCTGCACGCTTTCACTGAGTCCGCCGGTCGCCGAGGTGAACGACAGCAGCGACGTACGGATGGGAGTGAAGCCCGGGGTGGCGAGGTTCGTGAAGATCGGTGTGCCATCGAGGCTGAACGAGAGTCCGTCCGACGGCACCCAGCGCAGCGTCACCACGTGCCACGCGGAGTCGGCGATGCCCGAGAAGGGCACCGAGCCCCCGGGAACCAGCGCGTTGTTCACGCGCACGTGGAAGCCCGGCGAGGCGTACGTGTTGAACTCCAGCGACAGCCCGTTCGCGTAGTCGGCCACCGAGTTCGGAGGCGCCGCGAACAGGCCCATGGACTGTCCGTAACCGACCGCGAACCCGTCCGCCGCCGGTCCCGTACTGGCGACGCGATAGCGGAACGTGAGGTCGAGTCCCTCGTGCATGCCCATGGGCGGAAGCGTCATGCCCGTGCGCAGGCCCCCCACGTTCGGGTTCAGCGTGAGCGCCTGGCCGGACACGAACGCCCGGCTGGACTCCATCGCGGGGGTGGTGAGGTAGGCGCCGTCGGTCAACTCGAACGTACTGTCGGCGTACGCGGAGAAGTTCTGCGAGTAGTTGGACCCCGCGGTGAAGTCCATGAGGCGCACGAAAGCGTAGCCCACCGCTTCGAGTCCGCTGGCGTCGCGTACGCGGTAGGTGAAGACGTCGAAGGGAGAGGCAGGCGACGGCGATACGGGCGGCGTGTAGCGCACCACGCCTGGCGTCGCGGTGAGCGCCATGGATCCGCCCGCCGGACCGTCGGAGACGGCGTTCACCGAGACCAGCGTGAGCGCGTCGCCGTTCAGGTCGTGGTCGTTGGCGAGCACGTTCAGGTCCCACGTACCCGCGTAGACGGACGAGACGAGCATCTGGTCGCTGGCGGCGAACGGCGGCATGGGGACCGTGTACGCGGGCAGCACCGGGAACGCCGCCGCGTACTTGTCGCGGTGATCCTCGAGCACGTGCTGCTCGGCTCCCGAAAAGCGCGCGACCTGGTTGCCGCAGAGAATGCTCGTGCCCTCGGGCGACTGGCTCGTGAAGTGGTTGATGCCGAAGTTGTGCCCCAGTTCGTGCCGCCACGCGCGGCTGAAGTCACCGCGCGCGGTGCCGTCGTTGGTCGAGTAGCCGCGCGGGTTGCCCGCGGTCCCGACTGGCGCCAGCCCGGCGCCACCGCCCGCGAGCGTGGTCACGTTGCGCGTCATGAGGAGTACGGCGGACTGGGGCGTGGGCACGTAGGTGTTCCAGTACCGCCCGAGCCGGTTCAGCAGCGTGTCGTGGCGGGAGACGCCGAAGTAGTTGTCGTCGGCCGCGCTCAGGCGGAGCAGCACGCGCCCGAGCCGCAGCCGGATGCCCACCTGGCGCATGTACAGGAGGTTCGCCGCGAGCAGCGAGTGCTCGATCATGCCCGTCGCGCGCGTGACGCTGCCGCGGTAGGCGGCGTTGTAGGGTTCGCTCGGCACGTCCATGCCGATGTCCACCCCCCGGAGCGAGCTGCCCGTGACTCCGGCCTTCGGCACGAACCAGGTCCAGGCGGGGGTCTTGCTCAGCACGATGTCGGCGGTCTCGGCGCCCTCGTTCTGCCACTCGTGGCCGTCTTCGAACTGCAGGTGATAGGCCACCGTTCCCGAGTCCGCGAACCACGTGGCGCCGGCAATCGCACCCGGCAGGTTGGGGCATAGCCCGATGTAGGTCTGGTAGGCCGTCGTGTCGGGCGTCTGCGCCGCGCCGATGGAGGTCTGCAGCGCGCGATCGACCGCAAAGCTGGGGCCGCGCACGCGGAATGTGCGGAACTCGCCGTAGTGAATCGCGCCGCTCACCGACATGGGCATGGCCATGCTGTCGGTGAGCACGGGTTCGGCGCCCACGGTGCGCGCCTCGAACGCACCGCGGTCGGACACGCCGCCGGCCAGGCGCGCGAACCCGCGCTGGTCCACGCCGAGCGCGCCCACGCTGCCCGTGTTGCGCGCGATGCTCGTGGTGGCGAGCGCGTGCGTACGAGTGGGGCCGCCGTGCTGCGAGAGCGGCGAGAGACCCGGGTCCACGTTGGTCGTGCTGGTGGGCTGCGTGAACGCGATGCTGCCGGGCCGCTGCACCACGTTGTAGCCGTCGTCCACGATCGCGCCGCCCGAGAACACGGCGGCATCGGTTCCGCCCGGCAGGAACACGCCCGTGAGCGAGCGCGAAAGAATGGAGTTCTGCACGTACACCACGCTGGGCGAGCCGTTCGACTGCACCGCGCGCAGCGTGTTGTCCGCGAACGTGCAGCTGAACAGCTGCGTGACGGCGCCGAACTCGTTGAACAGGCCGCCGCCGCCGTTGTCGGCGCGATTGAGCGACACCGTGCAGTTCTGCAGGATGCCCGAGCCACCCGACACCTTGAGCCCGCCGCCCTCGAACGCCACGTTCAGCGCGAGCGTGCTGCGATCGAGGAACACGTTGGCGCCCTGCGCGAGGATGCCGCCGCCATGCGCGGCTGCGCGGTTGCGCTCGACCGTGGTTTCGACCAGCTGCAGCAGCCCCGCGCCGTAGATGCCGCCGCCACTCGAGGCGATGCAGTCGGTGACGGTGCAGTTCTTGAGGATCACGCCGCCGAACGCCGCGATGCCGCCGCCCGAGCCGGCGGGGAAGTTGCCGTTGCGAAGCTGGAGGTTCTGCAGCAGCACCGTGATGCCCGGCGCGATGTAGAAGATGCGGTCCGTGGCGACGCCCGGCTGGGCGGCCGCCTGCACGACCGGCGCCTGCGCGAGCGAGCTGAGGATGATCAGCGTGCGGTCGAGGATGATGCCCTTCTCGGTCAGCGGCCCGCGCACGTCGATGGTGTCGCCGGACGCCGAGGCGTTCTGCGCCGCCTGGATCGTGGTGAAACCGCAACCACTGGCGCAGACCGTACGGGTGGTGGCGTCTGCGTTGCGTGCGGTGGCGAGCAGGAGCAGGACTGCGGCAATGGCGTAGCCAGGCCCGGAACGCATGAGCGGCCTCTCCGGATGGATGGGAGGTTCAGCGAGAAGTGGCTCGCAATGATACGCGGGTGGCAACTGGGGCAGATAGGGCGAACTTCGGATACCGGCGATCCGGGCGCGCCCGGGAAGAGCGCTACGCCCGCCCCGGCCAGCCCGCCTTCGTGAACCGGCCGTTGCGGCTGATGACCTTGCCGTCGGCTTCGATGGTGCCGCCGTTACGCAGGTCGCAGACCATGTCCCAGTGCAGACCGCTCTCGTTCTTGCCGCCGCTCTCCTTGATGGAGGCGCCGCACGCGGCGTGGAACGTGCCCCCGATCTTCTCGTCGAAGAGCGTGTTCTTGACGCCGCGCTGGATGCGGTAGTTGGTGCCGATCGCGATCTCGCCCAGCACGCGCGCGCCCTTGTCCTGGTCGAGCATCTTGATCAGGAAGGCCTCGCCCTTGGTGGCCGAGGCGTCCACGACGCGGCCACCCTTGAAGCGCAGGCGAATGCCGTCCACCTCGCGGCCGGCATAGACCGACGTGAAGCTGTAACAGACCACACCCTCGGTCGCGTCCTCGAGCGGGCCGGTGAACACTTCGCCATCGGGAAAGTTCACGTGCCCGTCGCAGTTGATCCACTTGCGGCCCTTGACGCCCACCGTGAGGTCCGTGCCCTGCGGAGTCTTGAAGCGCACTTCGCTCACGCCGTTCAGGTACTTGACGACCTTCTCCTGCTTGGCGCTGATGGCCTTCCACGCGGCGATGGGATTGGGAAGGTCGAGCAGCCCCGCGCCGAACACGAAGTCCTCGTACTCGCGCAGCGACATGTCGGCGTCCTGCGCCGAGGCCTGGTTGGGGAACATCGTGCCGATCCAGCGCATGTTGCCCTTCTTGCCGAAGGGAATCGCCGTGCGCGTCATGAACGTGGTGAACCATTTGCGCCGCGCCGCGCTCGCACGCGCCTGCTTGGCGGGGTCGGCGCCCGAGAGCGCCTTGGTGTTCACGGCGCCCCAGGTCGAGATCAGGCAATCAATGGTCTCGATCTCGTGCTGGGCGACCGGATTCTGGAAGTCGAGCTGGTCGTTGCCGGCGAGCCGCACGAAGTCCTCGGCAGCCTGGTCGCTGAGCAGCGTGATGTACGGGTTGCCACCCGCGCGGAGCACCGAGCGGAAGACTTCCGCGAGCAGCGGCTCGCACACGGCCGCGCCGGTGATCTTGACGAGGTCGCCCTTGCGCACGCGGGCGGAGTAGTTCACGAGCAGGTCGGCGAGCTTGGGCAAACGAGGATCGGACACGGATATCTCCCGGAAAGTCAGCGCCTTGGCTTCGCTGACCGAGGTGCAGGGGTGGGTCGCGCCGCCTTGCTTGTGCGGCGTGCGCGTCGCTTCTGGCTTTCGACCTTCATGATCACTGATCCTTTGGCGCCGGGATCGAGGCGGACGTTGGCCAGCTTCAACGCCGCCGCCATCAGGGTCTGGATGTCCTCGCGGCCGAAGTCCGCGACCGACTTCAGCACGACGTATCGCGCCGTCTTGCCGCTGCCCTGCAGCCGCTTCTTGGGATCGGCCTTCGACAGCAGGGCGCCGTTGGTGAAGAACAGCTTCACGCAGTCGGGGTAGAGCGCGAGAGCGCACAACCCTTCGTAACCGCGCACGGAAGGAGAGTAGGAGATCACGAGAGACTGCTGTTTCTCGTACAGGTACACGATCTCGAACAGCCCGGGCAGCCGGGCACGCAGCTTGGCGCGCAGCGCCTTTCCGAGCTTGGCCACCGCCGGCGCGTAGCGGGCAAAATAGCTGGCCAGCACCGCCTCGGCATTTGGTACACGTTCGTTGGCAGGCATGCCCAAAACGTAGCGACCGGGCAGGGGACTGTCCACGCGGGATTCGACGAGCGCAACGCGCGCCTGCGACGCGCGCGCAAGGAGGGCTGGTGACGGTCAAGCGCATGGACAACGTGGGCATCGTGGTGGAAGACCTCGATGCGGCCATCGAGTTCTTCGAAGAGCTGGGCCTCGAGCTTCTGGGGCGCTCCCCGATCGAAGGGGAGTGGGCTTCCGGAGTGACGGGATTGCCCGGCATGCGCGTCGAGATCGCCATGATGCGAACGCCGGACGGCCACAGCCGGCTGGAGCTGTCCCGGTTCCTCGCGCCGGCTGTGATCGCCGATCACCGCAACGCCCCCGTGAACGCGCTCGGCTACCTGCGCGTCATGTTCACGGTGGAGGACATCGACGACACGGTTGCCCGGCTCTGCAAACGTGGCGCGCAGCTCGTGGACCAAGTGGTCCAGTACGAGAACATGTACCGGCTCTGCTACATCCGCGGGCCCGAGGGAATACTCATCGGACTTGCGCAGGAGCTGGGAGCGCGCCCTGCCTGAGCACTGAGGTTCTCGTTTCACTCCACCCGTGGAGGCAGCGACTGCCATGGCCCTGATGAAGTCGTACCCGAGCTTCGACGCGTACCTGAAGGACCAGCCCCGCGCGAACCAGGTGGTGATCCGGGCGCTGCGCAAGCTGGTGAAGCGCGCCGCCCCGGCGCTCGAGGAGGCGGTGAAGTACGGCAACGGCTGCTGGCTCCAGGGCAAGTACCCGATCGCCTACGTGTACGCCGATCAAGACCACACGCAGTTCGGGTTCATGGCGGGCTCGGCGCTGGACGACCCGAAGGAACTGCTCGCGGGGAAAGGCCGGTTCGTGCGCTACGTGCGGCTGCGTTCGACCCGGGACATCGTGGAGCGTGACCTCGTCGCGCTGCTCGACCAGGCGGTCGAGCTCGGACATCCGGCCGCGAAGAAGGCGGCGAAGGCGAAGCGTTAGGGCGGGGGACACAAGGCGCCGGACCGGCAGATTGGCATGGTGGACGATGCAAGCAATCCTGTAGCTTGCCGCGATGCCACTGACGCCCGGTACCCGACTCGGCCCATACGAAATCGTCGCCCCGCTCGGCGCGGGCGGCATGGGCGAAGTCTTCCGCGCCACCGATACGCGCCTCGGCCGCGAGGTGGCAGTAAAGGTGCTGCCGCAGCATCTGTCCGCCAACCCCGAGGTGCGCGCGCGGTTCGAGCGCGAGGCCAAGACCATCTCCAGCCTCAACCACCCGAACATCTGCACGCTGTTCGACGTGGGCCGCGAGGGGGACACCGACTACCTCGTGATGGAGCTGGTGGAAGGGGAGACGCTCTCGCAGCGGCTCGAGAAGGGCGCCCTGCCCGCCGCCGAAGTGCTGCGGATCGGCGCGCAGATCGCCGACGCGCTCGACCGCGCGCATCGCGCCGGCGTGGTGCACCGCGACCTCAAGCCCGGCAACGTGATGCTCGCGAAGACCGGCGCCAAGCTGATGGACTTTGGGCTCGCGCGCGCGGGCGCCGCGGGCGGTCCGGTGAGCGCCAGCGGCGCCTCGATGTCGGCGCTCACGCAGCACCCCACCGTGGCCTCGCCGCTCACGGCCGAGGGCGCCATCGTCGGCACGTTCCAGTACATGTCGCCCGAGCAGTTGGAGGGGCGCGAGGCCGACGTGCGAAGCGACCTGTGGGCGCTCGGCTGCGTGCTGTACGAGATGGCGACCGGACGCCGCGCCTTCGAAGGGCGCAGCCAGGCGTCGTTGATCACGTCCATCATGGGCTCGCAGCCCGTGCCGCTTTCGCAGATCGCGCCGATGGCGCCGCCCGGGCTCGAGCGGCTCGTGCAGGCGTGCCTCGTGAAGGACCCGGCGGACCGGCTGCAGAGCGCGCACGACATCCGCATGCAGATCACGTGGCTGGCCGAGGGCGGCTCGCAGGCGGGCGTGCCGGCGCCGGTCGCCGCCAAGCGCAGGAGCCGCGAGCGGCTCGCGTGGATCGTCGCGGCCGCAGGGGTGATCGTCGCGGCGGGGCTCGCGTGGTGGATGTTCGCCTCTCGCGAGGGGGCGCCCGAGACGATCCAGTCGCTCATCGAAGGCCCGCGCGAGTCCGCCATTTCGCCCCGGGCCAACGATCTCGCGATCTCTCCGGACGGCCGGATGATCGCGTTCACGACCCTGAACGGAATCGGCGTCCAGACGTTGGGGGCGGAAACGGCCGAACTCCTCGAGGGTACGGCCGGCGGCTGGCAGCCGTTCTGGTCACCTGATTCGCGAAGCATCGGCTTCTTGGTCGGAGCCGGTGGACAGAATGGAAATGCCCGGCTGATGAGAGTTCCCGCAGCGGGCGGTACTCCCACCCGGGTGTCCGAGGTGCTCAATGGCCGGGGTGGCAGTTGGAGCCGCAGCGGGACGATCGTGTTCAGCCCTTCGACGGACGGAGCGCTCCTGCGCGTTCCGGTCGGCGGCGGCACCCCGGCCGCCGCGACCTGGCTGGACAGCACCCGGCACGAGAGCGGGCACCGGTTCCCGTATTTCCTGCCCGACGGGGACCACTTCCTGTTCGTGGCGCTCCCGGGCGGCGCGGCCGGCTTCGACACCTACGTGGGCTCGCTGAAGTCACGCACCGTGAAGCGCGTGCTGACCGCGCCCTCCGCAGCGGTCTACGCGGAGCCGGGATACCTGCTGTTCGAGCGCGACGGGCGGGTGATGGCCCAGCGGTTCGACACCCGGCGGCTCGAAGTGACCGGAGAGGCGACGGCGGTCGGCAATGCCGCGGAGGCCGCCGACGTGGACGCTGCGCCGGTGGCGTCGGCCTCGCGCAACGGCCGGCTGGCGATCCTTCGCAGCGAGCCCGCCGACACGCGGCTGGAAATGATCACCGTGGCCGGCGCGACCGTGACGCGGTACGACCTGCCCGAGGGACCGTGGAGGGTGTCGAGCCTGTCGCCGGATTCCAGGCGCGCCGTGGTCCTGAACGGTCACGACCTGTGGCTGGTGGACCTGGAGCGTTCGGTCCCGATGCGCTTCGCGACCACCACGTCGCGCGAACCGACGAGCGTGTGGTCGCCCGATGGCAGCCAGATCGCGTTCGTCTCGAAGCACGAAGGACGGGACGAGGTCCACATCGCGGGCATGGACGGCAAGGAGCAGGTGCTGCCGACGACCGACACCGAGTTCAAGTACGTGATCGAGTGGACCGCCGACGGGCGCTACCTGACCTTCAATGGTATCCACGGGCTGACCGGTCACGACATCTGGTACGTGCCGATGCTCGGGGACCGCAAGCCGGTGGCCTACCTGCGAAATCCCAGTTCCGAGCGCGGCGGCCGGATCTCGCCCGATGGACGCTGGCTGGCCTACTTCAGCAACGAGACCGGCCAGGAAGAGGTCTACGTGCAGTCGTTCCCCGTGCCGGGGCACAAGGTGCGCGTGTCGCCCGGCGGCGGGCAGTACCCCCGTTGGGTCGAGGGTGGGCGGGCATTGCGGTACGGCAATCGCGGCAAGATCGTCACGGTTCCGGTGACGGGAACCGAAGAGCTGGTGCCCGGCACGCCATCGGAGCTGGACCCGCAATTGACCGACGTGACCAGCGGGTCGGCCAGTCGAGACGGAACCCTGCGACTCGTGAGCCGCGTTGCCCTTCAGCGCCCGCGTGACATTCGGTTGATCGTGAACTGGACGGCGTTGCTGGGGAAGTAGCCGGGACCGGTCCTCGGCCGATCCATGAACCGTTGCCCATCCCAACAGTGGAGACACCTTTGGCCCCCCACCGCATTGCTCGCGCGCTGCTCGGTCTCGTCCTTCTTCTCGGAGTACTCGGGCCGCGCCCGGCCGACTCGGAAGTGCTCAAGACCCGTTGGGCGATGCCCGGATTGGTGTACCGCGCTTCGCTCGGGAACACCGACTGGGATCCGCAGCCCGAACTCCTCTGCATCGAACGGATGTTCCGCTACGCGGTCGTGGACGGCGCCACGGGCCAGATCCAGCAGGGCTTCAACAGCTTCAACTATCCCGACGCCGGCTGCACGGCCGCCGACATCGACGGCGACGGCCGCAACGAGCTGTTCTTCAACCGCGCGTACGGCGGGCCGCCGATGTTCGCGGCCTACCAGTGGAACGGCTCGTCGTACGCGCAGATGTACCAGCACACGGACCTGACCTACGCGTATTCGATCGTGCACCTGCGCAACCAGGTCCAGACCGAGGTACTCGAGATCGGTGCGACCGACATCCGCGTGCGCGCGATGAACGGCAGCGTGCTCTGGCGCGCCTCGACGTCGCTGCCCGGTTGGACGGGCAACAGCCCCAACGCGTCCTTGCTGGACGTGGACAACGACGGCACACCGGAACTCCAAATCACGCGTGACGCTTCGACCGTGGACGTGGTGCGCTACTCAGGAGGCGCGTTCTCGCGCGCCTGGGGCGTGACCGGCTGGCAGCCCATGAGCGCGTTCAACTCCGACGCCGACTCCCAGCAAGAAATCGCGATGTTCAGCGCGACCGATGGCCACATCGCGATCTTCGACGGCCGCTTCGGCTACCTGAAGTACGACGCCACGGCGTATTCGATCTTCACCGGCGGAGACGTACTGCCGTTCGACTCGGACGGCGACGGCACGATGGAGCTGTACTTCTACCGCCAGGGTCCGGGAACTCCGTGCGTCACGGCGGTGCGTGGAGGCTGCTGCGGTTACAACACGATGTGGACGCACAACAGCGCCGTGTCGGACATCTTTCCCGCGACCTCTCGCAGCACGGCGGAGCACGAGATCGTCGAAATCACGACGGGCAACTTCCGGATCCGCGACGCGGAGACGGGCGATGTGCTGTTCACGGCTTCCACGGGCCTGTTCCCGTGGTCGGGCAACACGCCGAACGTGTCGCTGCAGGACGCGAACCACGACGGTGTCTCGGAACTCGCGGTGACGGATGCGACGAACGCGCTGCGTCTCGTGAGTGGCGAGGGTGGCGCCTACCATGAGCTGTGGTCGGCGCCCGGCTGGCAGTTCTATGTGGGCCTCGGTGACACCGACGGCGATGCGGCGGACGAGTACATGCTGCGCCAGGTCTCGACGGGCAGCACGAGCCTCGTGGACGCCATGACGGGCGCTCCCGCGACGGTGGTGCCGGACTGGAATGCGGCGAACGGCGTGGCCTACCTGGCCAACGATCCCGGCGGGTATGGCGTGAACAACATCCTCTCGTACCGTCCGAGCTTCTCCGGGTCCCCGGCGCAGCTGCGCCAGTACGGACGGAGCGCCAACTTCTACACCGTGCTGTTCTCGCACACCGACCCGGTGTTCACCGCGGCGGCCGTGCGACTGCGCTCGGCATGGCAGGGCGAGATCCTCGAAGTCGCGCCCGACGACGACGTGCGACTCCGTGACGGGCAGACCGGTGCGATGCTCTTCCAGGCCTCGGTGGGCGCGCCGGCGTGGAGCGGCATCGACATGACCGCGAACCCGCCGTTCGTCGCCCTGAACCTCGACCCCGACGACGACCAGAACGAGCTGCTGATCAACGAGCACTCGCAGCTGCGCATGATCGACGAGTTCACGTTCGCCGATTCGCCGCCGTCTTCGCGTCCCGTCGCGTTCGCACTGATGCCCGGCTCGCCGAACCCGTTCCGTTCGACCGTGGCGCTGCGCTTCGCGCTGCCGCATGGCGGCCCGGTGCGCTTGCGGATCTTCGACACCGCGGGCCGGTTGGTGCGCCAGATGGAGCAGACGTTCGCCGCCGGCAACCGCGAGTTCGTGTGGGACGGCGCCGACGAGTCGGGGGAGCCCGCCCCGAGCGGCATCCTGTTCTACGAGGTCACGGCCGCGGGCGTGCGCAAGACGAGCCGGATCGTCCGGTTGCCATAATCGCGCGAGGTGAGAGTTCGCCCGCCTGCCCGCACACAGGACTTCGTTCGGCGGGCGAGCAATGTTAGGCTCATGCGCATGAAGACACCTCGCTCGTTGCTCCTGCTCGTCGTACTCGCCGCCTTCGCCACCCTGAGTGCCGCTCCCGCGCATGCCCAGTACACGCTGGCGTGGGAGGACAACTTCGACGGCACCACCGTCAACAACGCGAAGTGGGAGTTCCAGCTGGGCACCGGCTGCCCGACTGTGTGCAACTGGGGCAACAACGAGCTGCAGTACTACCGCGCCGAAAACGCGACCGTGGCCGGCGGCTTCCTGACGATCACCGCGAAGCAGCAGTCCTTCGGCGGCAAGTCCTACACGTCGGCGCGGCTGCGCAGCCAGGGGCTCGCGGACTTCACGTACGGCAAGATCGAGATGCGCGCGAAGCTCCCCATTGGCCGCGGCCTGTGGCCGGCGTTCTGGATGCTTCCGACCAACAGCCCGTACGGGAACTGGCCGGTGAGCGGCGAGATCGACATCATGGAGTACCTCGGGCACCAGCCGGCCCAGGTGTTCGGCACGCTGCACTACGGCAACCCGAACCAGATCTACTCCAGCTCATCCACGTCGCTGGCGTCGGGCACGTTCCACGATGGCTTTCACACCTTTGCGATCGAGTGGGAGCCGAACCAGATCCGCTGGCTGCTCGACGGCGTGCAGTACGCGTGCAAGAGCCACTGGATCTCGTCGGCGGGCGGCTACCCGGCGCCGTTCGACAAGCCGTTCCACATGCTGCTCAACCTCGCGGTGGGCGGGAACCTTCCCGGATCGCCGGACGGCAGCACGGTGTTTCCGCAGGAATACGTGATCGACTGGGTGCGCGTGTGGCAGAAGCCCACGGACCAGACGAGCATCCTGTTCGACGGCATGGACCACGCCAACCCGTTCGGCAACGGCTGGTTCGTGTTCAACGGCGGCGGCGGTGGCAGCATCGCCGCGAACAGCTCGCTTCCTCCGCAGGACGGATGCGGCTCGTCGCTCGAGGTGGGCTACGGCGGACCGAACGGCTACATCGGCGGCTTCGGGCGGACGTTCCCCATCGATCTGAGCGGCAGGACGAACTTCGAGTTCTGGATCAACCCCGACGCGAACCAGAGCTACACGCTCGAGATCAACCTGCAGGAAGACGACAACGGCAACAACAGCACCGACGAGGAGTTCCAGTACAACTTCGTCGTGAGCCCCACCGGCCCCGGCGCGATCGCGGGTGGCGGGTGGCAAAAGGTGTCGATCCCTCTGTCGAGCTTCGTGGACGACAACAGCGTGTTCCCCGGCGGCAACGGCGTGCTGGATCCGATTCCCACGTCGAAGGGTGGCAACGGCCAGCTGGTCGGCGTGGTGATGGCGATCATCAGCCAGGGCGGCGGCAACCAGACGTTCCGGACCGACTTCTGGAACTTCCGCAACACGGCGGCGCTCGACGTGCCGGGCGATGTTGCGGGGCCGCGCCTGCTGGGCGCAGCGGCGCCGAACCCGTTCCGCTCGAGCACGACGCTGCGCTTCGCGGTGCAGAAGGACGAGCACTACGCGGTGACCGTGCACGACCTGTCGGGACGGCGGGTGCGCGAGCTGGAGTCGGGACGCGGCCTGGCGGGCGAGCGGACGGTGAGCTGGGACGGGCGTACCGACGCCGGCGCAAGCGCGGCGCCGGGCGTGTACCTGGTCCGCGTGCGTCGCGACAGCGGGGCCGAGGTGCGGAAGATCGTGCTGCAGCGTTGAAATCAGGGCTGCCCCACGGGCAAGGGCTCCAGTAGATTCCTGCGATGCCGCTGCCCCCCGGTACCCGCCTTGGTCCCTACGAGATCTCCGCTCCGCTCGGCGCCGGCGGCATGGGCGACGTGTATCGCGCGCACGACTCGCGCCTGGGGCGCGACGTCGCCATCAAGGTGCTGTCCACTCGGCTGACGTCGAGTG